>VERS01000179.1 GCA_018882545.1 Mycobacterium sp. | reverse complement strand
GAGCAGGCTCAGACTGTTTGAACACACAGTCAGCCTAGTCGCGGCGACCGGTGCGGGTCTAGGAGGAGGAGCGGCGCTCAGGCCTCGCCGGCGAAAGCCGCGATTCCACGATCGGCGGTGGCGTCGCCGCGGGTCATCCGCCGGTAGATGAGGAAGCCTGCGGCGACCGCCAGCAGTGCCGCAAGCAGCAGCAGGGTCGCCAGCGCGTTGAGTGCCGGTGTCGGAGCCGCGCGCGCGGTGTTGTAGATCTTCACCGAGACGGGTTCGGTCGAGGAGTCACCGGACAGGTAGCGCACCAGGACGAAGTCGTCGATGACGTCGGCGAACACCAGCACCGTGCTGGCGAAGATGGCCGGCACCAGCATCGGTAGCGTTACCCTGCGCAGCGCCGCGACGGGCGAGGCGCCCAGGTCCATCGCGGCCTCCTCGTAGTGGGCCCCGATCGTGGCCAGCCGGGCACGGACCAGCACGGCCGGGTACGCGACCTGGAACGTCACCAGCCCGAGAACCTGCGCAGCGGTCCCCAGCCCGATTGGCAGCGCCAGTGATGTGAAGACGAAAAGCAATGCGACAGCAAGCAATACCTCGGGAAGGACGAACGAGATCAGCATGAGCACATTGGCTCCGCTGGGCAACCGGCCGCGCCATCGGTCGATCCCGATCGCGAACATCACCCCGAGCGGAACGGTGATCAGCGTGGTGATCAGGCCGAGTTTGAGGGTCTGCAGCAGTGCGGTGTGGAGGGCGGCATCATGCCAGACCGATTTCGTGGCGTCCCCCCAGTACCACCGGAACGAGAATCCCTGCCACACCGTCCGCGACCGTCCGTCGTTGAAAGAGAAGAGCACCGCGATCAACACCGGAACCAAAGACCAGACCAGATATGCGGCGGTAACCGCCACCAGGATTCGTGGCCGCCGCCATGGGTCGTTCCACCAGTCGACAGGACCTCTCATGATGACGCGTCCCCCCGTGAGGTGACCCTGACGTAGTACAGCATCGGCAGGATCGCGACCAGAAGCACCAGCATCACCAGAGCGCCGGCCTGCCCGGTCTGCCCGGGCGACTGCACACTGTCGTTGATCAGATTGCCGACCATCGAAGTCTTCGGCGAGGCCGAAAGCATGTCGGAGGTGAAATAGTCCCCGAGCATCGGCAGTGTTGTCAGCAGAACCGCTGCCACGATCGTCGGCCGGCACATGGGCAGGGTCACCCGGAAGAACGACGCGAATCGACTCGCGCCGAGATCTCGCGCGGCCTCCAGGGTGGACTGCGGGAGTCGGTCCAGTCCGGCGTAGAGCGGCAGGATCATGTACGCCACGTAGCCGTACGCCAGGCCGAGGACCACTACCGCCGGCTGGCCGGTCAGCCAGTGCACCCGAACGTCGAAGAGCCCGCCGACGCCCAGCAGCCGGTTGACAAGTCCGTCATCCTGCAACAGATTGACCCAGGCCAACATCCGCATCATGTAGCTGATCCAGAACGGTGCTATCACCAGGGCCAGCAGCAGGCCCTTCCACTTACCCGACAGCCGGGCGGTGTAGTAGGCCACCGGGAAGGCGATGAGCAGGCAGAGCAATCCCGCGAGCACCACGTACACAGCCGTGCGAAGCAGCGCCGGCCCGAACACGCCGTTCTCGCCCACGATGCGGGTCAGTACGTAGTTGAACTGGGCGGGATTCCACTGCAACGGATTCCACACCGGAATCGCGGTGCGGAAAATCGGATCGGTCCGGCCGAAGACGATCGCCAGAACGACGTAGAGCGGGCCGAGGAAGAACACCGCCAGCCAGACCGTCCCCGGCGCGGCCAGTGCGGGCCAGAGGGGATTTCCCCGGGCGCGAGCGTTCCGCGGCGCTCCGGCGGTCACCGCTGTCAGCCTCCGCCGGCCTTGAAAGCCCGCCAGACGTTGCGCCAGGCAGCGTCGTTGGCCGGTTCGAGTTCGAGTAACCGGTAGCCGACGTCGAAGTATTCCGGCCGGACCACGGCGCTGGTGAGATTGGCCGGGATGAAGCCGTCGGCGACGAGGGTGTCGGGGTTGATCGAGACCTGCGGTGGCTGATAGCCGATCTGGGTGAAGTTCTGCTTGGCAACCTCGGTCTCGAGCATGTGGTTCATGAACAGGTGGGCCAGTACCGGGTTCTTGCCTCCGCGCAGCAACACGATGAGGTCGTTGTCCACCTGGCCCTTGCCGTCGGCGGGGAACCAGTAGCGCAGGATGTCGGGCTTGACGCCGTCCGGCAGATAGTTCTGGGCGTTGATGATGTCGCCCGACCACATCTGGGACAGTCCGATCTGGCCGGACGGCACATCGGTGTACATCGTGATGGTGACTTTCGGCGAGGTCGCGGCCACCAGTGCGGTCAGCTGTTCGCCGATCATCTGAACATCCTCCGGCGATGAGGTGTTGATGTCAGTGATGCCCTGCTTCAGCAGGACCATGGACATCGCGGTGTGCCAGTCGTCGATGAGTCCGGTCTTGTTCTTGTAGACCGGATCCCACAGCGCCGCGTAGGGATTGGAAAGGGCCCCGATATCGGCCGGAACCTCGGTGTTGTTCCATCCGATGCCGGTGGTGTACACCGTGTAGGGCACCGTGTAGCGCCACTGCTGGTCGTACCAGGGGTTGGTGAACACCGGCCAGACGTTCTTGATGTTCGGAATGTAACTGTGGTTCAGCGGCCGCAGCAGCGAACCAGTCACCAGCCGACCGATCTGATCGTAGCTCGGGAAGAAGACGTCGTAGTCGACACCGCCGCCGCGGATCTTGGTGATCGCCTCATCGGTGTCATTGAAGGTCGAGACCTGGACGGTGGTCTGGTATTTGTCCTGAAAGGATTTGATCGCGTCCGGGGAGATGTAATCGGCGTAGCTGTAGAGCTGCAGGGTGGTGTCCTTCTCGGGTGCCAGCCCGTCGGCAATGGGCCGATTGTCCTCGGGGATGTCCCAGAGCACCGGTTTATCCGGCGCGGCAACCGTCATCGTGGGAGCCGACGTGGTCTCACCCGGCTCGGCGCACGCCTGGAGCAACCAGGCCATCGCTGGGGTGCCGGCGGCCACAAGCGCCGCACGTTGAAGGAACTGACGCCTGCTCGGCCCAGGTCGGTTGGGAACCATGATGGTCAATGCCTCCGATGGTCGCGGGATCCGATATCAGGACTGTTGCACATTCGGGGCTGCGATGCGCGCGGTTGTTGCTCGCTGCCGTGCGGGGAGTCTTGTCGAGTTCGACCTTCTGCCTCTAGACTGAACGCTCAGTCAGGATTGGCACCGGGAGGCTTGTTCCAGCCGCCGGTGGCCGACGAGCGGAGGTTCCCCGTGGCAGCGCCGGTCATCGACACTCCGGTCCCCGACGCCGTCGAGGCCCTCATCGCCCGCGAGGAACGTGTATTCCTGGAACGCCAGCCGCGCAGCACCGAACTGATCGCGCAGGCCCGCGAGCACCTCGCCGGAAGTGCGACATCGAACTGGCAGATCGCTGAGCCGCAGGCGGTCTGGCTCAGCCACGGCGCGGGCTCGAAAATCTATGACGTCGACGGAACCGAGTACGTGGACATGCATGGCGGCTACGGAGTCTCCATCGCCGGCCATGCCCATCCGGCGATCGTGGCGGCCGTGACCGAACGGGTCAGGCGCGGAACGCACTTCGCCCAACCCACCGAGGATGCGATCTGGATCACCGGCGAACTGGCCCGCCGGTTCGGCCTGCCGTTGTGGCGGTTCGCCAACTCCGGTACCGAGGCCACTATGGATGCCGTACACCTGGCTCGGGCTGCGACCGGCCGGGATCTGATCATCAAGGTTGAGGGTTGCTATCACGGTCACCACGACTCGGTGCAGGTTTCGGTGCTGCCGGAATCCGACGAAGTGGGACCGCCGGACCACCCGATCGGAGTACCGGGCAACAGCGGAATCCCAGCGGCCATCCTCGACAAGGTCGTGGTCGTAGCTTTCAACGATCCCGAGGCCGTGGCCCGCGCACTGGCCGAGTACCCCGATCAGATCGCCGGGATGATCGTCGAACCGGTCATGATGAACGCCGGCATCATCCCGCCCGAGGACGGCTATCTTGCGGCGATCCGCGAACTGCTGCACGCCGCCGGGGCCCTGCTGATCTTCGACGAGGTCAAGACCGGATTCACCACCGGCCCCGGCGGAGTCACCGCGCTGAGCGGCGTGACCCCCGATGTGGTGTGCCTGGCCAAGGCTCTCGGCGGCGGAGTCTCGGTCGCCGCGATCGGGGGGACTACGGCGGTGATGTCGCTCATCGCCGACGGCGTCTATGAACAGGTCGGCACCTTCAACGGCAACCCGTTGGCCATGGCCGCTACCCGGGCCAATCTCGCCGAGGTGCTCACCGGTGAGGCCTACGTCCATCTCGACCGGCTCGCCGCCCGGCTCCGCACCGCCCTCGAATCGACTATTGCCGACCTGGGCCACCGCTGGCGCGTCGTCAGCGTCGGGGCCAAAGGTTGCGTGACGTTCAGCAGCGAACCGGTGCGCGACTACCGAGACTTCCTCGAGATCGACTCGGGTCTGGGCCAGCTGCACTGGCTGATGCAGCACAATGGCGGGGTATTTCTGCCGCCATGGGGCAAAGTGGAGCAATGGCTGCTTTCCGTCCAGCACGACGGCGCCGACGTGGACCGGTTTGCCACAAACTTCGGCCGCTTCGCCCGGTCGGTCTCGATCTAGTCTTGCGGGCCGTCCGCTGATGGGCGGTGGCGCGATCCGGCTGGAGAAGCTGGCCAAATCATTCGACGGGGTGCCCGCAGTCACCGGTGTCGACCTGGACATCCCAGCGGGGCAGTTCTACTCCCTGCTCGGGGCGTCAGGTTGCGGCAAGACCACCACGTTGCGGATGATCGCCGGTTTCGAACGACCCGACTCCGGCAGTATCGAACTCGACGGCCGCAACGTCGTCAACGACCCGCCGCATAAGCGACCGGTCAACACCGTGTTCCAGTCCTACGCCCTGTTCCCCTTCATGACCGTGCGGGACAACGTCGCCTTCGGGCTGCGGTATCAAAAGGTCGCCGGGGGCGAGGTTCGCAGCAGGGTGGACGCCGCCCTGGAACTCGTGCAGATGGGGGAGTTCGCCAAACGCAAGCCCGGCCAGCTCTCCGGAGGTCAGCAGCAGCGCGTCGCGCTGGCCCGGGCACTAGTGCTGCGGCCCAGGGTGCTGCTGCTCGATGAACCACTGGGCGCGCTGGATGCCCAGCTGCGCAAGCAGTTACAGCTTGAGCTTCGGGCGCTGCAGCGTGAGGTCGGAATCACGTTCGTCTACGTGACGCACGATCAGGAAGAAGCCCTGACGATGAGCGACCAGATCGCGGTCCTGGCCCGGGGGCGAGTCGAGCAAGTCGGTCCGCCGCAGGAGATCTACGCCGCTCCGGCAACGACGTACGTGGCTGGTTTCCTCGGCGCGGCAAACATCTTCGACGCGGAGATCCTGGAGAGCACCGGGGGTGCGGCGCTGTGCTCGGCACTCGGGGTGCGCCTGGGCGCATCGGTCGAGGGAG
>VERS01000178.1 GCA_018882545.1 Mycobacterium sp. | reverse complement strand
GGCCGGCACCGCACGCCGCCGCGCCGGTGAGCGCCACGGTCACCGTCCCGGGCTCCAAGTCGATGACCAACCGCGCGCTCGTGCTGGCCGCCCTCGGCGGCGACTCTCAGATCAGCGGGGCGCTGCGCAGCCGCGACACCGACCTGATGATCGGCGCGCTGCGGACTCTCGGCCTGCGCGTCGACGGGGACGGGACCGAGCTGCACGTCGACGGGGCGCTGCGCCCCGCCCCGGGCGCGCGCATCGACTGCGGGCTGGCCGGCACGGTGCTGCGGTTCGTGCCGCCGCTGGCGGCGCTGAGCACCGGCGCGGTCGGGTTCGACGGCGACGAGCAGGCCCGGGCCCGGCCGATCGCACCCCTGCTCGCGGCACTGCGCGCACTCGGGGTGGACGTCGACGCCGATCCGCACACCGGGGGGCTGCCGTTCACCGTGCACGGCCGGGGCGCGGTGGCCGGCGGGACGGTGCGCATCGACGCCTCGGCGTCCTCGCAGTTCGTCTCCGGTCTGCTGTTGTGCGGGGCGGCGTTCGGCCACGGCCTGGAGGTGCTGCACACCGGGGCGTCGGTACCCTCGGCCCCGCACATCGCGATGACGGTGGCGATGCTGGCCGAGGCCGGCGTCGAGGTCGACGAGACCGTCCCGGACCGGTGGCGCGTGAGGCCCGGCCGCGTGCAGGCCCGGCACTGGCACATCGAACCGGACCTGTCCAACGCGGTGCCGTTCGCCGCGGCCGCCGCGGTGACCGGCGGCACGGTGCGCATCACCGGCTGGCCGACGATCAGCGTACAGCCGGCCCCGATCATCCTTTCGATCCTGCGCCTTCTCAATTGCACTGTCGCCCATGAGGATTCCGGCCTGGCCGTGACCGGACCGGCGGGCTATCCGGGATTCGACATGAATCTGCACGAGGTCGGCGAACTCACCCCGGCGATGGCGGTGCTGGCCGCGCTGGCCGAGCCGGGATCGGTGTCGCGGCTGACCGGGATCGCGCATCTGCGCGGCCATGAGACCGACCGGCTGGCGGCGCTGCGCTCGGAGATCAACGGCCTGGGCGGGGACTGCGCCGAGGAACCCGACGCGCTGGTGATCACCGCGCGGGCGCTGCACGGCGGGGTGTGGCACTCCTATGCCGACCACCGGATGGCGATGGCCGGGGCGATCGTCGGGCTGAGGGTGCCGGGCGTGCGGGTCGAGGACGTCGCGACCACCGCCAAGACGCTGCCGGACTTTCCCGGGATGTGGGCGGGGATGCTCGGTTGAGCCGCCTGGACTACGACGAGTCCGACGTCCACATCCGGGCCGGCCGGGGTTCGCGGCCGCGCACCAAGACCCGGCCCGAGCACGCCGACGCCCGGGCCGCCATGGTGGTCGCGGTGGACCGCGGCCGCTGGGGCTGTGTGCTCGACGGCGACCCGCACCACCGGGTGACCGCGATGCGGGCCCGCGAGTTGGGCCGCACCCCGCTCGTCGTCGGCGATGAGGTGGACGTCGTCGGTGATCTCTCCGGGCGTCCCGACACCCTGGCCCGCATCGTCCGGCGCGGGCAACGCCGAACAGTGCTGCGCCGCACCGCCGATGACACCGACCCGACCGAGCGGGTGGTGGTGGCCAACGCAGACCAGATGATGGTCGTCGTCGCCCTGGCCGACCCACCGCCGCGCACCGGCCTGGTGGACCGCGCCCTGATCGCGGCCTACACCGGCGGGGTGCGGCCGATCCTGTGCCTGACCAAGACCGACCTGGTCCCCGCGGCGCCGTTCGCCGCGCAGTTCGCCGATCTGGACCTCACCGTGGTCACCGCCGGCCGCGACGAATCCCTCGACGAGGTGGCCGCACTGCTGGCCGGGCACATCACCGTACTGCTCGGACACTCCGGGGTCGGCAAGTCCACGCTGGTGAATCGGCTTGTGCCGCAAGCCGACCGGGCGATCGGCGAGGTGTCCGGGGTCGGGAAGGGCCGGCACACCTCGACCCAGTCGGTGGCGCTGCCCCTGCCCGGCGGCGGCTGGGTGGTCGACACCCCCGGCGTCCGCTCGTTCGGGCTGGCCCATATCGAGCACGACGATGTGATGCTGGCCTTCTCCGACCTGGCCGAGCTGGTCACCGACTGTCCCCGCGGTTGCGGTCACCGCGGGCCGCCGGCCGACCCGGAGTGCGCGCTGGACGCCTTGACCGGGGCGCAGGCCCGCCGGGTCGCGGCGGCCCGTCGGCTGCTGGAAGTCTTGGATCAGGCGGACGGGTACTAACGGACCGGTACTAACGGACAGCCGTCAGGGAACGGTTATCAGACAAGGAGCACAGCCATGAGCACAATCGGACCCAACACCGTGCCGTCGATCACTCTCAACGACGGCCATCAGATCCCCCAGCTGGGCTTCGGGGTGTTCAAGGTCGCACCGGAGGAGACCGCGGCCGCCGTGGCGGCCGCCCTGCAGACCGGCTACCGCCACATCGACACCGCCCAGATGTACGGCAACGAGCAGGGCGTGGGTGAGGGCATCGCCGCCGCCGGTCTGGACCGCGCTCAGGTGTACATCACCAGCAAGCTCAACAACGGCTTCCACCGGCCCGACGACGCCCGGCGCGCCTTCGATGCAACGCTGCGCGACCTGGGCACCGACTACGTCGACCTGTTCCTGATCCACTGGCCGCTGCCCACGCTCTACGACGGCGACTTCGTATCCACCTGGGAGACGCTGGCCGGCTTCCAGGCCGACGGCCGGGCCCGCAGCATCGGGGTCTCCAACTTCCAGATCCACCACCTGCAGGAGTTGGCCCGCGAGACCGCCGTCACCCCGGCGGTCAACCAGATCGAGGTGCATCCCTACTTCACCAACGACGCGGTGCGCGCCTACGGCACCGAGCACGACATCGTGACCGAGGGCTGGTCGCCGATCGCCCGGGGCAAGGTCCTCGGCGACCCCGTGGTGATCCGGATCGCCAAATCACTCGGCGTGCACCCGGCCCAGGTGGTGCTGCGCTGGCACATCGAGCGCGGCGACGTCGTATTCCCCAAATCGGTTCAGCCCCAGCGGATTCAGGAGAACTTCGAGATCTTCGACTTCGAGTTGGGCGATGAGGAGATCGAGGCGCTGACCGCACTGGACAAGGGCGAGGCCGGCCGGATGGGACCCAACCCCGACACGTTCGCCTACATCCCCGACTGACCCACCCGAGCCGAGAGTGCGCACAGATCGAGAATGTGACCCATCCGGCCGGAAAAGCCGATCTCAGCGCACTTTCGACGCGACGGTGTCCCGGCGGCGGGCACGCGCCTCGACCAGCGCCGTCTTCAGCCCGCGGGAGCGGGCCGCCATGCCCTCGAACATCCGCTCGCTGCGGGTCTCCGGGGCGTCGTCGGTGGTGGCCCGCAGGAACCGGTCCGGCAGCGAGAGTTTGGCGATGGTGCGCCAGGTCTTGGCGTACTGCACCGGCATCGGGCCGCTGGTGTAGGGCAGGTCGTACTTCTCGCAGACCTCGCGCACCCGCACCGCGATCTCGGCCAGCCGCCGGCTGGGCAGGTCCGGGTAGAGGTGGTGCTCGATCTGGTAGGCCAGGTTGCCGGTCATGAAGGCCAGCACCGGCCCGGCGTCGATGTTGGCGCTGCCCAGCATCTGCCGCAGGTACCACTGACCCCGGCCCTCGCCGGCCATATCGGTGGTGGTGAACTTCTCCGCGCCGTCGGGGAAGTGTCCGCAGAAGATCACCGCGTTGGCCCACAGGTTGCGGATCACATTGGCGACCAGGTTGGCTTTGAGGGTGGCGGCGAAGCCGGTCCTGCCGAAGTTGACGGGTGAGAGGGCGGTCAGCGCGGGGTAGGCCAGGTAGTCCTTGGTCAGCTGCCGGGCGGCCTTGGTGGACAGCTCCCGCAGCCGAACCACGGCGGCGGCCCGGGTCTCGGGACGGTAGATCTTTCGGAGCTCCAAGTGCTGCAGGGCGATTCCCCACTCGAAGCCCACGGCCAGCATGGTGTTGATCAACACGTTGAGGGTATTGCGGGGCTTCCAGGGCTCGTCTCGGGTGACCCGCAGGACCCCGTAGCCGACGTCGTCGTCCATGCCGAGGATGTTGGTGTACTTGTGGTGGGACACATTGTGGGTGATCCGCCAGTGCTTGGACGCACCCACCATGTCCCACTCCCAGGTCGAGGAGTGGATCTCCGGGTCGTTCATCCAGTCCCACTGACCGTGCAGGACGTTGTGCGCGATCTCCATGTTCTCGATGATCTTGGCCAACGCCAGGCTGGCGGTCCCGGCCCACCACGCCACCCGCCTGGAACCGAACGCCAGCAGCAGCCGGCCGGCCGCCTCCAGGCAGCGCTGCGCGGCGATGGTGCGGTGGATGTAGCGGGCGTCGCGCTCGCCCAGGGACTCCTCCACATCGGTGCGGATGGCGTCCAGTTCGACCGCCAGCGCCTCGATGTCGGCGTCGGTCAGGTGGCTGAAGGTCTCGATGTCGGTGATCGCCATCAGATGTCCACCACGCAGTCTCCGCTGGGCGCGACCACACAGGTCTGCACCCGGGTTCCGGGTTCGTACTCGGCGCCGGTGCGCAGGTCGCGGACTCGGCCGTCCACCAGGCTAACCACACAGGTGTGGCAGATACCCATCCGGCAGCCGAACGGCAGCCGGACTCCGGCCCGCTCCCCGGCCTCCAGGACCGAGGTCGCCGCATCAGCCGCCCGGGTGGTCCCGCTGCGGGCGAAGGTGACGGTTCCACCGCCGTCGGCCGCCGCAATACGCGCGGCGGTGAATCGCTCCAGGTGCAGCCGCGCGGTGACTCCCTCTGCAGCCCAGAGTTTTTCGGCCTCGGACAGCATTCCCTCCGGACCGCAGACCCAGGTCTGCCGGTCGCGCCAGTCCGGCACCAGCGCGGGCAGCCGGCTCAGATCCAGCCGGCCCTCGGTCCGGGTGGCCCGCACCGTCAACCGGTATCCGGGGTGGCTGCGCCCGAGTTCGGCGAGCTCGTCGGCGAACATCACATCCGCGACGGTGGGAGCGCTGTGCAGGTGCACCACATCGGGCTCTGTCCCCGAGTCGCTGCGCTCCTGCCCGCCGGAGGCGGCGAGGGTGCCCCGGCGCACCATGGTCCGCAGCATCGACATCACCGGGGTGATTCCCGACCCGCCGGTCAGCAGCAACACCGATGCCGGCGGCGGGTCGGACATCACGAAGCTGCCCTGCGGGGCGGCCAGCCGCACCACCGTCCCGGGCCGCACACCGTTGACCAGATGGGTCGACAGGAAACCCTCCGGCATGGCTTTGACGGTGATGCTCAGGGTGCGCGCCGCGCCGGGGCGCGCCGGCGAGGTCAGCGAGTAGGACCGCCAGCGCCAGCGGCCGTCGACGAGCAGGCCGATCCCGACGTACTGCCCCGGCTGGTGGGCGAAGCCGTAGCCCCAGCCCGGTTTGATCACCAGGGTGGCCGAGTCGCGGGTCTCGGGCCGGACCGCCACGATGCGGCCGCGCAGCTCCCGGGCCGACCACAGCGGGTTGACCAACTTGAGGTAGTCATCGGCCAGCAGCGGGGTGGTGACCGGTCGCACCAGCGCCCGCAC
>VERS01000177.1 GCA_018882545.1 Mycobacterium sp. | reverse complement strand
CCAGTCGGCCATCTAAGCACCGACCCGTACCGGAACCGACAGCGGTCGGCGAACGTAATTTCCTGCAGCCCAAACAATTCCGTCGTGGTCGACCTCGAAGTCCGGGCACCGGCGCAGAAGCTCGGTCAACGCCACCCGGGACTGCATTCGGGCGGCGGCGGCGCCCAGGCAGTGGTGGGCGCCGTGGCTGAAGGTCAGGATGTTGCGCGGCCGGCGGGTGACGTCGAGGTCTGCGGCGTCCGGGCCGTACTGGCGTTCGTCGCGGTTGGCTGAGGCGTAGAGCAGCAGCACCTTACGTCCGGCCGGGATGGTGGTGCCGTGCAGGTCGACCTCGGCGGTGGTGGTCCGAGCCAGACCCTGCACCGGAGAGGTCAGCCGGAGAAACTCCTCAACGGCATCGGGGATCAGGCCGGGGTCGGTGCTCAACAGGTGGCGCTGATCGGGACGTCGGTCCAGAAGTTGGACAGCCCCGCCGAGCAATCCGGTCGTGGTGTCATTGCCGCCGGTGACCATCGTGAAGGTGAAGGCCAGGATCGACAGGGTTCCGGCGTTGTCGCCGTCGGCACCCACTCCGGCTGCCACCAGGTGAGACACCACGTCATCGCCGGGATCGCGGCGCCGCCGTGCGATGAGTTCGGTGAAGTACCCGGTCATGGCCAGCAGCGCCGCGCTGGCCCCGAACAGGCCACCGGCAGAGGTGCTGGCTGCGACGATGGCTTCGGTCCAGCCGTCGAACTGCGCTCGGTCGGCCTCCGGAACACCCAGGTAATGAGCCACGACCATGGACGGCAGCGGTTTGAACAATTCGGCGACGATATCGCCGGCGCCGGCCGCGCGCAGCCGCTCGATCCGCTCGACGACGAAGGCGCGCACCGCAGGCTCGACCGCCTCGACCTGCCGGGGGGTGAAGCCCCGCGCCACCAGTTTGCGGAACTCGGTGTGCGAGGGCGGGTCCTGCATTACCATCGGCGGATTATCCTGCAAGCCAATAAGTTCCAGCTCGCCGTAGTTGACGGTCAGGCCCTGCGCGGAGGAGAAAACCTGGTGGTCACGGGCGGCGGCCCAGACATCGGCATGCCGGGACAGCACCCAGTAGTCAGTACCGGGGTCGTCGGGGACCACGCGGTGCACCGGGTCGCGGTCGCGCAACGCCGCATACATCGGCCAGGGATCTGCCCAGGTCGATCCGCCACGCAGGTGGAACACCGGTTGAGACGAATGAGCCGACATGTCTTATGTCTAAAACGACCGGTATCAGATGTCAAACGCTGTGCCGGGACCCCTAGCGCGGCGGGTCGCCCCGCCAACTGAAGGAGTTGACGTATCTGCCCATCTCCTGGGCGATCTGGAGGTTCGCCGCCGACGGCGGTCCGGGGCCGAACTCCGGGGTGAACTGCCGGAACGGTCCGGAGGCCACCGCCAACAGTGCGAGGTCATTTTTCACCGCGGCGATCGCGATGACCCGCATCTGCGCTGCGCCCGGCTGTGTGAAGTCGGCGACCACGCCGTAGCCGTTCTGGAACCCCACCGTGGCGTTGGGCAGTTCGTAGGCGATCACCGAGTCGGGGAAGGAGTCGGCCAGCACCTGTTGCACGATGCCGACGGCGTCCCGGCCGGCGGCCGGTTCACCGAAGAGTCGCAGCGTCCCGCCGTCACCGACCCGGAACCGGGCGGTGACCCCGTTGGGGTCGGTGCTGACGGCGTAGGCCGCGCCCGGCGCCGGATGGGACACCGAGAATTCCCCCGATGCCGCGGTGAACACCGGGTTGACCGAGACCGGCAGGCCGGTGGGGGGCCGGCCGCAGTCCGGCGGACAGGCGTAGATCGGGGTGTCGGTGACCCGGCTGTCGATGAAGGTCAACAGCAGCAGCGCGGTCATCAGACCGATCACCCACAGCCCGAGGGTGATGAAGTACTTCGGGCCGCGGGCCCGTCGCCCGGCGGTACTCACCGCGTCCCCGGCCGGGCCAGCAGGATCGCGCGCACCAGGTTGTCGACATTGGGGCTGCCCAGGCCGGTCACCGTGTCGTAGCCCTCGCGGCCACTCGGGGTGACCGCATTGCCCCCGTAGCGCACATCGCGGAAGCCGGGCAACGCCGAACTCCGCGCCACCCTGTAGAGCAGCGGATTCAGTTCGCCCAGCGGTGCGGCGCCGGTGGAGGTGAGCAGATCGTTCATGATCGCCGCCAGCCCCGCCCAGATCGGGGCGGACTGCGAGGTGCCCCCGCCGACCCGCACCTGGCGTTGGAAGACGTGCTTGACACCGGTGAACGGGTCGGCGACCGCGGCGATGTCGGGTATCAGCCGGGCCTCTGGCGGGCCTGCACCGGCGGGGACGGTCTGCCACTTCGGGCGACCGAACAACTGCGAGACACCGCCGCCGGAACCCTGGGTCAGCGGGACGTCGTACCAGGCCTGCTCGGCCAGCCACCGGCCGTCGGCGTCGGTGGACAATCGTGTGCCGCCGACCGCTGTCATCTCCGGCAGCGCGGCCACGGCGTCGACTCCGACATCGTCGGGACTGGGCGGGTCCGACCAGTCGTGGCCGCCCTTGCACTCCAGACCCGCGAGGTCTCCGGAGGCGACGAATGCCGTCGTACCGTTGCGCAGCGCGGCCGCCGTGGCGCTGCGCACCGGGGCGAGGTCGGCGGCGGTGAACAGCCGCTCGCAACCCCAGCCGATCGACAGGCTCCAGATCGCCCCCGGGAACTGGCGATCCGCTGCGCGCAGCATTTCGCCGACCTTCACCAAGCCGCCGCTCTCCTCGAAGGAGGGGCGGGCGTTGACCAGAACGAGCCGGGCATCAGGGGCGACCGCGTGCAGCACCTGCAGATCCATGGTGGCCTCGCCGCTGCGCTGCGTGGGCATCCCGCCGACCACCTCCGGACTGAAGCGGGGCAGGTCGAACAGGTCGGCGAACAGGTCCATGTCCTCCTGGTCGTAGCCGTCGAAGGCGAACACCACCACGGTGGTGCCCCTGCCGGTATGGCCGGCCTTGGCCAGTCCCGCGGCGTTGTAGGCGGTGAGCAACTGGTTGGGCAGCAGGCCGCTGTCGGGGACGTCCAGTGGCGGTGTCGGCGGAAGCGCCACCCGGTGCGGCAGGTATCCGAGGATGCGGCCCAGTCCGGTCACCTCGCCGCGGGCTTCCGCCGGAATCCGCGGTTGCTGCGGTGAGGCGTAGAAGACCCGGCCCGCGTCCGGTCCCCGATGAAGCCGGTAGTCGTTGACCTCGACATCGAAGGCCGCGGCCACCTGCGCCGCCGGGCCCTCGATCACGGCCCAGTCCTCGCCGGGCTGCCAGCGGACAGCCAGGCCGTGGTGTGACGACCACCCGTCCAGTCGAACCGGTTCGGCCCGCCGGCTCAACGCTGCGGTGATCTGCACCCGCTCCTCCTGGGCAGGTCCGAGTTCGGCGGCGGCGGCGAGCAGGCGACCGTAGGGGCCGCCGATCAGCTCAGCCGGTGCCGACCGATGATCGGCGCCGAAGAACACCAGTCCAGCCGTCAGCAGCGCGGCGACGGCGGCGATTCCGAACCGCTGACGTGCCACGCAGCCCAACCTAACCGACCTCACGCGGCCGGCGACCGGTGCCGAGCCGACCGCGCCGATGCCCGCGCGGCGCCCCCGCAGTCCGGGCAGAACGGGGTGTCGGGCACCGTGCGCTCACATCGGATACACCGGACCGGCAGGCTGGTGGCCGGGTCGGGAGATTCGTGCAGCACGGCCATCTGGATGGCGACGCGCAGGGTCAGCAGCGCCAGGGCGGTGATCCCGGTGTTGATCACCGCCTCGGTGAGCCGGGAGGCGTTGGCAGCGCCCACGCTGTAGACCGCGATGTAGTAACTGGCGCCCAGTAGTGCGCAGACCACCAGTCGCAGCCTCATCCAGGCGGGGTCCCCGGGCCGCCGCGCCGGCCGGAACCACAGCAGCAGGCCGAACATCCCGCCGGCGGCCGCCGCGGTCAGCGGATCGAAGATTCCGTAGAGAATCCCCTCCGACAGCAGCCGACCCTGGCTGTAGCTGTCCAGCAATCCCCGGGTGAACTGCGGAGTCAACCAGGTTATTGTTCCCGCGGAGGTGTAGCACAGCGCCCCCAACGCCCCGATGATGAAGCCGTCCAGAGATTCACACGAGGGCAGTCTCAACAGCCGCACCACAGCCGCCGGGACCAGCATCAGCACCGAGTCGGCGAACGTCGCCGCCAGTCCGAGGTCGATCAGATCCCTGATCTGGAATCCGCCCGCCAACGGGATGCCGTAGGCGCGGGCGACGAGGTTGCCGGTCCAGAGCCACCACGACACGCTCAGCGCGATGGCGATGATCGGCGCCAGCAGCAGGGCACGGGCGGGCAGGTCCCGGAAGATCCCGGATCGCCACAGGTAGACCACGAACAACAGCGGGATGCCCAACGCGGTGAGCACGACGATGGCGGGCAGGATTTTGAGCACCGAAAGGCAGATCAGCAGTGCCAGCGCCAGGAACAGTCCGTGCCGGAACGGAATGCGGTCGGTGTCGGCCAGATGCGGGCACAGTGAGCTCGTCACCAGCGGCAGTGTGATCGGTTCCCGGGGGGCGGCGACGAAAGCTCTCGGTCGCAGCAGTCTCTGACGCTCGGTGATCTTCGCGGCCCGGTCGGCCCCGCAGTTCTCGCAGAAGGCCGCTGCCGGCACCGTCGACCCGCAGACGGCACACACCGCGGTGGAGGGGCTCTGGGGGTCAGCCATCAGTCGGCGCCCTCGTTCACCGCCGGATCTCCAGGACCGCGTCGACCGCGGCCGGGTCCCCGGCGTAGGAGGCGGCCCGGACAGTTACCGCTGCGGCAGCCGGCCGGAATCGCGCACCGGCCCAGCGTTGGACCGGACGCAGCGAGCAGTCGACCGTCACCCGCTCGGCGGCCCCGGCCGGCAGCTGAACCGACCCGAACCCGAGCAGGTGGTGTACTGCGCGGCCGGTGTCCGCGGGCTGCACGGCGTAGATCTGGACGACGTGGCGCCCCGGCCGGCCCCCGGTGTTGGTGACGGTGACCGCGGCGGGAAACCGTTCGCCGTCGAGCGGCCCCACCGCGAGATCGGCCAGGCGGAAGGTGGTGTAGCCCAGCCCGTATCCGAGCGGATAGGCGGCGGGGACGCCGTCGCGGTCGAGTTTGCGCTGACCCCACCACCGGTCGTAGTCCACGGTTGCGGCATCCCAGTCCAGCTGCGGCAGATCACCCTGGCGGTGCGGGATGGCCACCGGCAGTCGCCCGGCCGGTTCGGCATCGCCGAGCAGGACCTCGGCGACCGCATGGCCACCCTCCATACCCGGATACCAGGCCAGCAGCACCGCGGCGACGTCGACGTCCCACGGGTCGAGCACAACCGTTCCGCCCCCGATCACCACGATCACTGTACGGGCGTTGACCCGGGCCACCGCCCGGATCAGCGCGACGTCCGCGGAGTGCAGCCGCAGATCCCGGCGGTCGCCGCCGTACTGCTTGATGCGGGCCACCCTGGCAAACACCCTGACCAGGGTCGCGGCGACCGGCCGGAATCTGGCGACGCCGCCCAGCAGCTGCGTCGAGGCGGTGTCCACC
>VERS01000176.1 GCA_018882545.1 Mycobacterium sp. | reverse complement strand
GCGCTCGACGACCCGGCTGCCGCCGCACAACGCGCGCTGGTCGCGCGCGAGCGACTCACCTCCGACTTCGACTGGCACACGGTGGCCGACCGGACCGCGCAGGTCTACCTCGGGGCCAAACGGGGCGAACACCGGCCCCGGGCGCGGCAGCCGATCGTGGAGCGCCCGCTGCCCGGGCGGTGACCTCGCCGAGAATTTCGCAGGGGCCTACTTCGCGGCCTTCTTGCGCTCGATGTCGGCGAGGTGGGCGGCCAGTTCGGCGCGCTGCGCCGCGGAGGTTTCCCAGGCCAGTTTGCGGTTCTTGACCACCTTGGCCGGGGAGCCGACGGCGATGGAGTAGTCCGGGATGTCGCCCTTGACCACCGCGTGCGCGCCCAGTACGCAGCCCCGGCCGATCCGGGTGCCGCGCAGGATGGTGACCTTCGCCGCGATCCAGGTGTCCGGGCCGATCCGGACCGGGGTTTTGACGATGCCCTGGTCCTTGATGGGCAGTTCGATGTTGTCCATCCGATGGTCGAAGTCGCAGACGTAGCACCAGTCGGCCATCAGCGCGGAGTCGCCGAACTCGATGTCGAGATAGCAGTTGATGACGTTGTCGCGGCCGAAGACCACCTTGTCGCCGAGTCGCAGCGAACCCTCATGCGCGCGAATGGTGTTCTTGTCGCCGATGTGCACCCAGCGGCCGATCTCCAGCTGGGCCAGCTCCGGGGTGGCGTGGATCTCGACGTCCTTGCCGAGGAACACCATGCCGCGGGTGATGACGTGCGGGTTGGCCAGCTTGAACTTCAGCAGCCGCCAGTAGCGCACCAGGTACCACGGGGTGTAGGCCCGGTTAGCGATGACCCACCGCAGCGAGGCCACGGTGAGGAATTTGGCCTGCCGGGGGTCGCGCAGCCGGGAACCCCGCCAGCGCTTATGGATCGGCGCACCCCACATGCTGGTCATGGCGTTACTTCGGGGGCATCCGGATGCCGCCGTCGACCCGGACGACCTCGGCGTTCATATAGGAGTTGGTGATCAGTTCGATGACCATCGACGCGAGTTCCTCCGGCTTGCCGAGGCGGTGCGGGAACAGCACCGACTGGCCGAGCTTGGCCTTGAAGGCTTCGGCGTGTTCGCCCTCACCGTAGATAGGGGTGTCGATCAGGCCCGGCGCCACGGTGTTGACCCGGATCCCCACCGCGGCGAGGTCGCGGGCCACCGGGAGCGTCATACCCACGACACCGCCCTTGGACGACGAGTACGCGGCCTGGCCGATCTGCCCGTCGAAGGCCGCGACGCTGGTCATGTTCACGATCGCACCGCGCTCACCGGTGGCGGTGGGCTCGAGTCGGCTCATCGCGGTGGCCGCGATGCGGATGCAGTCGAAGGTGCCGACGAGGTTGATCATCAGGACCTTCTTGTAGAGGTCGAGGTCGTGGGCGGAGGCGAATTCGCCGTCCTTGCCGATGGTGCGCTGCGCCCAGCCCACCCCCGCGGAGTTGACCAGCGCCCGCAGCGGGCCCAGGTCCATCGCGGCGTTGACCGCGTCGATGATCTGATCGGTGTTGGTCACATCAACGGCGACGAACACCCCGCCGATCTCCTTGGCGAGGGCCTCCCCCCGCTCGGCCTGCATATCGGCGATGACGACGCGGGCGCCGAGATCAGCCAGTTGACGGGCGGTGGCCGCGCCGATGCCCGAGGCGCCGCCGGTGACGATTGCACTAGCTCCGTTGAGTTCCACAAGCCAGAGCTTAGGACGGCTGCCTCTGCAGGTATTCCAGCGGGCCGGTCGCGGCCAGCCGTTAGTCTCCCCTGGATGGTCAGGACAGCGATGCTGCGGCGGGCACTCGCCTTTGCGTCGGTCGCGCTGGTGCTCGGCGGCTGCGGCAACACCGACGACTGGGTGGACTCGATCGCCGCCCGCGGCTGGTCGGCCCAGTACGCCGACGCCGCCAACAGCAGCTACACCGCCACCGACGGGGCCTCGGCGCTGGCGCTGGCCTGGACCCGCTCGGTCAAGGGCGAGCTCGGCGCGGCCGCGGCGCTCGGCGGTGACGGCTACCTGGCGGTCAACGGGCAGACCGCCGGCGGCTGCTCGCTGATGGTGTGGGAGAACGACAACAACGGCCGGCAGCGCTGGTGTACCCGCATGGTGCTCGGCGGCGGCTTCTCCGGCCCGCTGTTCGACGGCTTCGACAACCTCTACATCGGCCAGCCCGGCCTGATGCTGTCCTACCCGCCCACCCAGTGGGTGCGCTGGCGCACCAACGTCATCGGGATGCCCACCACGGCGCGCTTCCTGGACGCCGGTCACCTGCTGGTGGTGACGCATCTGGGTCAGGTGCTGGTGTTCGACTCCCACCGGGGCGTGGTGACCGGTACGCCGGTGGATCTGGTCGACGGCGTCGACCCGACCGACGCCACCCGCGGGATCGCCGACTGTCCGCAGTCGCTGCCGGGCTGCCCGGTGCCCGCCGCGCCGGCCTTCTCGGCGGCCAGTGGTCTCGCGGTGGTCGGGGTGTGGCAGCCCGGGGCCAGGGCCTCGGTGCTGACCGCGCTCCGCTACCAGCCCGGCCGGCCGGCCGTGCTGACCCGGGAGTGGACCAGCGATGCGGTCGGCGCCGGTGTGCTGGGCAGCCCGGTGTTCTCCGCCGACGGCCAGACGGTGTACGTCAACGGCCGTGACCGCGCGCTTTGGGCACTGAACAGCACGGACGGAACGGCGAAATGGTCACTACCCCTCGGCTTCCAGCCGCAGACACCCCCGTCGGTGGCGCCCGGCGGGTTGATCGTCGCCGGCGGCGGACCGGACACCCGGCTGGTGGGGATCAGGGATTCCGGCGGCAGCGCCGAGGTGGTGTGGCGCCGCGACGACGTGATTCCGCTGTCGAGTTCGAGTCAGGCCGGGCCGCAGGTGGCCTACACGGTGGTGGCAGACGGAGCCGCGCGGTTGGCCCTGCTGGTCTTCGACCCCGCCGACGACGGGCGCACCCTCAACAGCTACCCGCTTCCGGAGGCCGGCGGGTTCCCGGTCGGGGTGTCAGTGGGTTTCGACCGTCGGGTGGTCGCGGCCACCAGTGCCGGTCAGGTCTACAGCTTCGCCCCAGCCTAGACCTGCAGCGGTGGAATGGCGTTGCGCGGCACCGCGACTGAGGTCTCACCGGCGTAGGAGGGAAGCAGTTCGGCGCGACCGAAGAAGAAAATCACCGCTTCGTCGCTGACCGCGAAGTTCTGGTAGTGCGCGGGATCATGGCCGGCGTCGGACGAAATGCTGCCGGGCAGACCGGTCTGGGCCTCCAGGGTCTGCTGCACGATCGGGAAGACGGTGTCCAACGGCTTTGCGCCGGCGGCGAACAGGGTGTCGAAGGTGACCGGGCGGTTCCGGCCCAGATCGTAGGTGAACGATTTGTACCAGGCCGTCGGGTGGGCGCCGCCGAGGTCCTGGAACAGGGTCAGCACCACACTGTGGGTGCGAGCGGACCGGAACGACTCGGCGGTGACATCCAATTGGTGGGTCACCTCCCGGGTGTCCGGTGTCTGGGCGACGCTGACGAAGCCATCCCGGGTCTCGGTGAGGTAACTGACGACCGCCTCGATGTCCGGATAGT
This sequence comes from Mycobacterium sp., assembly GCA_018882545.1. GTDB lineage: Bacteria > Actinomycetota > Actinomycetes > Mycobacteriales > Mycobacteriaceae > Mycobacterium. The sequence continues at coordinate 2,006 of VERS01000176.1, read as the reverse complement.
CCAGGGGGAAACTGAGATCCATCGTGTAGTCAGCAGCACTGGCCTGGACGCGGCACTGTCCGGAGGCCTCGATGAACCCGCCGAACCCGGCGCAGGCATCCGGTGCGCCCGACGCCGGCGGCGCCGTCAGGGCGGCGCAGAGCAGGGCCGCGGCGATCGCGATGCGCATGCCGGTCAGCCTACCGGGACGGCCGGCACAGGAAGGCCGACGCGCGGGCGGCCGCGCCGGCACCCAGACGCGTGATCACCAGCGCCAGGGCCTGCGTGCCGGCCGGTCGCAGCCGACGGCGCAACGCATCGGGGTCGACATCCACCCCGCGGACCAGGATCTCCAACGATCCGCAGTCATGAGTCGAAAGCGCCTGCCGCAGAACCGATTCCCGAAGCGGGAGCCGGTCGATGATCTCGAAGCCGCGAACCCCGGCCGGCAGCCGGTCCCCGGTGAGATAGGCGATGTCGGGATCGAGCTGCCAAAGACCGTGCCGGGTGCCGTAGTGACCGACCAGTCCGGCCCGCACCACCGCGCCGTCCGGGTCGACGATCCAGCGGCCGGGGGCGCCGGTGCGGCAGTCATCGGGGTCGGCGTCGGTGAGCTGCTCGGGTGCGCGCAGGTCGTCGCCCAGCACGCTGGCCCGCCGCCGTACCCCGGGCTGCGACAGCGCCGGGGCCCACAGACAGGCCTCCCGCACCGATCCCCCGGCCGAGGTCACCTCGATCTCCCCGTCGAACCCCAACCCGCGCACCGCGGCGAAGTCGATCCCGGGGGCGCACTTGACCACGGTGGTCCGGCCCCGGTAAGCCTCCGCGAGTTCATCCAGCGGCGGGGTGTAGGCGCGCGGGTCGAAGCGGCGCCGGCCGCCCGCACGGCGCGCCGGATCCAGCAGTACGACCGCGGCACGGCTGACCGGGGCCAGCGCGTCGGCGCGGACCAGGGGCACATCGGCCACGTTGTGCCGGGCCATGGCCAGCCGGACCGGGTCGAGGTCGCTGCCCATCAGGTAGGCCGCAGTGTGGCGCAGGGCGGCCAGTTCGGTGCCGACCGAGCAGGTCGCGTCGTGCACCACCTGCCCGGCCAGCCGGGCGGCCCGATGCCCGGCGACCGCCGCCGTGGTGGCCTGCTGCAGCGCGTCGTCGGTGAACAGCCACGAGGACACCTGGGCCAGTCCGGCGAACTTCACCGCGGCCCGCCGCCGCAGCCGGGTGGTCTGCACCAGCACGACGGCGTGTTCGGCGTAGCGGTCCCGGACCGCGGCGACGTCGGCGAGCAGGGTGGCCTCGGTGAGCCCGAACCGCGCCACCTCGGCCAGCGCGGCCGTCCCGGCGTCGCTGGTCAGGTAGGCGACATCGGCGAGGGTGAAACTCAGGAGGGTTTGACCCCGGTGATCATGACGTTGTAATACCAAGATTTGGGCACCACCCGGCGCCACAGGTTGTTGTCCACCCAGCTCAGGGTCGTCCAGCTGGTGAAGGCGAATCTGGCCCAGCCCCAGCCCAGTTTCCCGGGCGGCACGGCCGCCTCGAACGTGCGCAGTGGCCAGCCCAACATGGCCGCGGTGAATTCGGTTGTTGCGGTTGTCACTTCGGCAGCACCGGCGTTGCGGGCCATCCGCTCCAGATCGGCCGGGTCGAAGGTGTGCAGATCCACCACGGCCTCCAGTGCCGCCGCGCGGGAGGACTCGTCCAGTTCCGCCTGCGGACGGCGCCAGCCACGCAGGCCCGGCAGCCGGGTGGCGGTGGTGGCCGCCCGCCAGGTCAGGGTGGACAGGTTGCGGGCGTAGCCGTTCCCGACCGTCGTCGGCTCACCGGCGAAGACGAACCGCCCGCCGGGCCGCAGCACCCGCACCACCTCGCGTAGCGATTTCTCCACGTCGGGGATGTGGTGCAGCACCGCATGACCGACCACCAGGTCGAAGGTGTCGTCGGGATAGGGGATGCCCTCGGCGTCGGCGACCCGGCCGTCGATGTCCAGGCCCAGCGACTCGCCGTTGCGCACGGCCACCTTGACC
>VERS01000175.1 GCA_018882545.1 Mycobacterium sp. | reverse complement strand
GTGTAGCAGTAGACCGGGCCGGTGTGCTTGTGGCGCTGCACCTCGTAGCCGGATTGGAAGACGTTCTCAATAATCCACAGCTCTTTGGCCGCGTCGATCATGATGACCTTGAGGGTGGATCCGTCGCCAATGTCGACGAACGGCAGGTCGGCAGCGCCCAGGTGCACGGCGGTGGGGATGTCGATAGCGGTCACCGGAGAACCTCCCTCGGTTCGAGTTACGAATTGTCTACCATGAAGTAGAAAGCATGTCTAGTAGATCGTTAACCTGATGTCAGCCGGACAATCCGGTCGTCACCGGCGCGCGCGTCGCCGCGGCCGTCGGTGTTGCTTGTCGAAAGCCACATCGAGCCGTCGGGTGCCGGTTCGATCGTGCGGAGTCGCCCGAGATCACCGAGCTGCAGTCCGCTGGCCTTCCCGGAGCCATCGAGGGGCACCTCCCACACCCGTTGACCCCGCAGCGACGCCACATAGGCATAGTCACCGCGGACCGCGAGGCCGCTAGGAGAAGCAATCGAAGTCGGACTCCACTGCACGACCGGGTCGACGTATCCCGGCTTCCCGCAGGCCCCCTCGCACTCGGGCCAACCGTAGTTCGAGCCGGCGGTGATGAGATTGAGCTCGTCGACGTCGGACTGGCCGAATTCGCTGGCCCACAGTCGACCCTGCCCATCAAACGCCAGGCCCTGCACGTTCCGGTGGCCGAGGGAGAACACCGGGGAGCCGGTGAAGGGATTGTCAGCGGGCACCGTGCCGGCCGGAGTGACCCGCAGGATCTTGCCGCCGAGGGAGTCTCGGTCCTGAGCCAGGTCGCGGTCACCGGCGTCCCCGGTCCCGACGTACAGCATGCCGTCGGGGCCGAAGATGATCCGCCCCCCGTTGTGGATGCCAGCCTTGGGGATACCGGTCAGGACGATCTCCGGTTTGCCGAGGGTCCGGGAGTCCCAGGCCATCCGCACCACCCGGTTGTCGGTTGCTGCCGTGAGATAGGCATAGAGCCAGTTCTGGAAGCGGGCGATCCCCAGCAGGCCGCCCTCACCGCGCGGAACCACGCCGTCGACCGTGCCGACCACCGTGGGCGAGTCGGCACCGACGCGGAGAATGCGGCCGGTGTCACGTTCGCTCACCAGAGCGGAACCGTCGGCCAGGAAGGCGATGCCCCACGGAACCTCCAGTCCGGTGGCGACGGTGCCGTCGACCCGGATTCCGGAGACGACCTCGGCTGGCTCAGGGGCGCCGTGCACGCCGGTGACGGTCGGCGCCGAACCGCAGCCGGCGATCAGCAGGGTGGCCACCAACATCGGGATCGCGGGTTTCGGCATACCTCAGTGTGCGGGGAGAACGCGACGTCGTCACCTCAGCTGCTGCGGGCCGGCAGAGCGGCGATCTGTCGGGCCAGGTAGGGCGAAAACCAGCCGGCGTATTTTTCCTGCAGGTCTGCCTCGCGCCAATCCGATCCGGTGACGATTGTCCGGCAGTTGGACTGACCGCACATACACCTGAACTCGTCGTAGTCACTGGCGTCGCACATCGCGTAGTCGAAGCACAGTTCCTCGCCGGGCCTGATCTCGCGCATGGCCACCACCAAAGTCTGTCCGAGCAGTCCGCAGTTGGGCTCACATGAGTGATTGAGCATGTCGCCGGCCTCGGGGGTCTCGGCGGAGACCAGGTACAGGTCGACGTCGACCTGGATCGCCCTGGTTTGGCGCTCGGCGCTGAGTATGCCCAGATCCGCGCTGGTCACCACCCACCCCCCGAACGCCGCCACGGTCTCCCCGGCGGCGATGGGCTCCGTCGCGAAGGACCCCCAGCCCTTCTCGCCCGCCGGCCGCGCCTCAGCCTTGGGGCTGAGCCAGTTGCAATCCACGGAAATCTGTCTCCTTCTGGCGACTCACCCGGCGGCGCAGCCGGGTAGGAACAGTTCGGCAGGGATCTCTGCGTCGGCCGGAGGTGTCGTGGTGATCGGGTTGGTGCCGCACACCTTCGCTTTGTTCTTGGGCACCCAGAACTGGCCCTGCTGTTCGAAGACGAATGAGGTCGGCGCGCTCACGACAGGCCAGCGTACCGGTGCGACGGCAGTCAACCGACGTTCGGATCGGCGTATCGCAACACCGCCGCCACGCCGTCGGCCGGACTGAGTCGATCATCGGCGCACACCACTGCAGCGTTGCAGGCCACCGCGAGCAACGGCAGCGCTTCATCGGCCCGCAGCACCCGGTCCGGTGATCCGCCCAGCCCGGACACGGTGTCCTCGTCCGGGCCGCACAGCGCCAGTTGGTCGTGGTCGGCGACCACGGTGGCCTGCCCCAGATCACCGACGATCAGAGTTTCCACCGACCCGTCCCGCAGTGCCGCGATCACCCCGGGCAGCCCCTGGATCGCCAGCCCGGTGCCGTGTCCGGCGTGGAATCTGCGCACCGCGTCGTCGACGACGGCCTGGCGGCGGTCGGCGAACTCCGCGGTGATGTGGCGGGCGACCTCGGCCGGGTCGGTACCGGCGGCGCGGCCACCGCCCTGCAGTTGGACCGCCCTGGCGGCAATGCGTTCGGGAAGCTGGCTCACCAGTTCGGCGCGGGCGCTCACCTCGCCGGTGACGAAGATCACCTCGGTCCCGGTTCTGTCGGTGAGTGCGGTGACATGGTCGGCGACCTCAGCGATGTTGCGGCGCACCGCTTCCTGCACCCGGCCCTGCGGGCCGCCGTATCCGGCGGTGTCAGCGCGGTGGGCGTTGTGCACCGGGTATGCCGAGCCGTCGACGGTCTCGTGGCCGGACAGGCCGTCGTCGTAGCGGGTGATGTCACCGCCGGTAGCGTCGACGGCCACCAGCAGATACGACGTGTGCGGGACGCCGTGAGCGACGATCGGCAGGATGTAGGGCAGTTCGGAGACGCGGACCTCGGTGGACGCCGGCGGTACCGCCAGGTGTTGGTCGACCACGATGCGTGCCGACCCGCCGGCGGTGGCCATGATCAGGCCGCGTCCGCTGCGCCCGACGGGCGGATGCTTGGCCCGTACCGCTGCTTCCAGAGTCTGGATTGCCGCATCCTCAACCGCGCTGTCCTCCAAGTGCTTACGGATGTCCCGCAGGCGGGAGTCGAGTTGGGCTTGCGCATCCGCGGTGTCGTGGGTGTCATCGAGGTAGACCGAGATGAACGGTCCCTGCTCGTCGACGAGTCGACGGAAGCGATCGGCGTGCATGGCTGCCCCCTGATGTGGATTTATGGATCGACTGTTCCCCGCCCCCAAACTGAACCTAGCAAGAGGCGACCACCCGATGCACGGCGCCGACCCGCAACCGGCATGGGATACCTCAGCGCTGGATCGACTTGAGGTAGAAGAATTCGTCTAGACCATGGGAGCCCAGCTCCCGGCCGTGGCCGGAGGCGCCGACCCCACCGAACGGGGCGCAGGGATTAAACGCCCCGCCGTTGACGTCGATCTGGCCGGTGTGGATCCGGCGGGCCACCCGCATGGCACGCTCCTCGTCGGCGGACCAGACCGCCCCGGACAGCCCGAACCGGGAGTCGTTGGCGATGCGCACCGCGTGGTCCTCGTCGTCGTAGCCGATGATCGCCTGAACCGGGCCGAAAACCTCCTCCTGGGCGATCCGCATATCGGAGGTCACATCGGAGAAGACCGTCGGCGCCACGAAGAAACCCCGCTCCAGCCCGGGCGGGGCATCGGGTCCGCCGGTGACCAGACGGGCGCCCTCGGCGATGGCGCTGCGGATGTGCTCGCGCACCCGGTCCCGGTGCTGGGCTGTCACCATCGGGCCCAGCAGAGTCGCCGGGTCGAACGGATCGCCCATGGTGTGGGCCTGCGCCACGGCCGTGGCGATCGCCTCGGCTTCGGCCAGTCTCGGCCGCGGTACCAGCAGACGGGTCTGCGCGATGCAGGTCTGCCCGGAGTTCAGCAGGCAGCGCGTCATCCCCGACGAGATGGCCAACTCCATGTCGGCGTCGTCGAGGACGATGCAGGCGGACTTGCCGCCCAGCTCCAGTGATGAGGGCACCAGATTGCGTCCGGTCACCTCACCGATGTGGCGGCCGACCCCCTCCGAACCGGTGAAGGTGACCATGTCCACGCCCGGGTGCCCGATCATCGCCTCACCGACGACGGTTCCCAGACCGGTGACCATGTTGACCACACCGGGCGGCAGGCCCACCTCGTCGAAGATCTCCATCAGCGCGAATGTCGACAGCGGGGTTACCTCCGATGGTTTGAGCACCACCGTGCACCCGGCGGCCAGGGCGGGTGCGACTTTGGCGGCCATCTGATGCAGCGGGTAATTCCACGGCGCGATCGCCGCAACCACCCCGACCGGCTCACGGACCACCAGCGAGTTGCCGATCTCTTCCTCGAAGGTCAGATCGGCGGCCAGTCCGCGCATCGAGGCGAACGACATCGTGGGCAACCCCACCTGGATCAGCCGGGCCAGCGTGATCGGGGTGCCGACTTCGCTGGTGATGATGCCGGCCAGTTCGTCGCCGCGGTCGGACAGCCGGGCGGCGATCGCATCGAGCAGGTCGATCCGCTGATCGACCGGTTTCGCGGCCCAGGCCGGGAAGGCCTCCCGCGCCGCGGCCACCGCGCGGTCCACGTCGGCGCCGTCGCCGGCCGGGATCTCGGCGATCTTCTGTTCGGTGTAGGGGTTGACGACCGGCAGGCTGCCGGCCCCGCCGGCCTGCACCCACTGGCCGCCGATGTAGAGACGATCCGATGTCGACGTCGTGGTGGTCATGACTCTCCTCAGGCGGTGACGGGGGCTCGGGTGTCGGCGAGTATCGCCTCGGCGGTGCGGTGGGCCAGCGCCATGGCGGAGATCATCGGATTGGCGCCGCTGGCGGTCGGCATCGCGCTGGCGTCGCCGATGTAAACCCCCGGCGTGTCGTGCAATTCGCCCGAGGGATTGGCCACTGAGGTCTCCGGATCGGTGCCCATCCGACAGCTGCTCATCTGGTGGGCCGAGAAGATCCGCAGTCCGCCGGCCCGCAGGGGCATCTTCTGCATGGCGTCGATGAACGCCTCCAGATCGTCGCCGCGACGCCAGCGCAGGGTGATTGGCGCGAACGGGACGATCTGCTCGGCCCCGGCCGCGTGGTGCAACCGGATTTGCTTCTCGATCGACGTTCGGGCCACTCGCAGATCCACCTCGTCGGTCATGGCGTAGTTGACCACCGCATTGCCGTGTTCGTCGATGCCCACCGTGCCATGGCCGCGGTCCCGGGGGATTCCGATGAGCCATGCGGCGTGCCCGAGACGGGCGATGGTCTCCTTGTGTTCGGCGCCCGAAGCCCGCGCGATCCCGCCCGCGATGATCGACGGTGCCCACTGGGCGTTCTGGATGAGGAAGCCGTAACCGCCCTCGATGTTGGCGAACTCATCGACCATCGCCGTCATCGGCGCGCCCCACCACGGTCGGGTCTCATCGGGGTAGATTCCCAGGAAGGCGACGACCGGGTGCAGGTGCAGGTTCTTGCCGACCGCCGGGCCGCCGATGCCCGAACGCAGCAGCAGCGCGGGGGACTCCAGCGAACCGCATGCCACCACGACTTTCGGCGCCCTGACGGTCAACGATGCTGTTGCCCCCGTCAGTGGGTCGGTGTAGGTC
>VERS01000746.1 GCA_018882545.1 Mycobacterium sp. | reverse complement strand
ATGCGGTGCTCGTCGGCTTCGACGCAGCGCAGGCCGAACAGTTTCTGCACGACCCCGGTCAGCTCGGCGCGCAGTCCGGCGTCGGCCGCGGGGATGGCGAACTGGACCCGGCAGGCTGTGCCGGACAGGTCCAGACTTCCGTCGCCGACGAACAGGCCGAGCATCCACATCAGGTCCACACAACTGGTGGCCCGGATCGGCAGTCCGGGTGCCGCCGGCAGCCGGGCGGGCGCACCGAATTCCGGCATCCGCCGCGGGACGGCGATGAAGTCCCCGGGCCTGATCTCCCCGACCGTCACCCATCGCCGTGCGTAGCGGGCCCGCTGCCGGCCGGGCTTGCCCTCGTCACGCAGCACCAGCATGGGGTGGTTGTCGGTCGCCCGCACGCTGTGCCGGGTGGTTGTGACGGTGTGCGTCTGCCGCGTGTCGGTCTGGGCCGCGGACTTTACCGGCGCCACCACGAACCGCTCGGCCGTCTCGTCGTAAGCGAAAACCCGGTCGCCGGAAGCGATTTCCTTGATCGGAATCTGGCCCCGGTTGGCTGTCCAGACCAACGTGTCTCCGGCAAGGCACTCGTACTGGGCCGCCACACCGGCAACCAGACGCTGCTTCTCGGCTTCCGGGATGCCCAGGCGGTCGTAGGTGCGCTTGATGTCCTCGGGCAGTTCCTCCCAGGAGGTGGCCTGCTTCTCGGTGGAGCGGACGAAGTACTTGATGTTGTCGAAGTCGATGCCCTCCAGGTTGGAGCCCCACTTGGGCATCGGCTTCTTGTCGAAGGTCCGCAGCGCCTTGAGTCGGATGTCCAGCATCCAGTCCGGTTCGCTCTTCTTCGCCGAGATGTCCCTGACCACCGCCTCGGACAGGCCGCGCTGGGCGCCGGCGCCGGCGACATCGGCGTCCGCCCAGCCGTAGCCGTAACGACCCAGTGAGGCGATGGTCTCCTCCTGGGTCAGTGGCTGGCTCTGGGGCTGCACGTCAGGTGAAGTCGTCATGACGACGCTCCTTCTCGGTTGTCTTCTCGGTTGGCTTCTCGGCTGCCGGGGTGGAACGCGATGCTCTGGGTCAGCGGGACGTGAGTGGTGCAGGCGCAGTCACCGTTGGCGATGGAGGCCAGCCGCTGAACGTGCGTTCCGAGAACTTCCGAGATCGCCTGCTTCTCGGCCTCGCACAACTCCGGAAACTCTTCTGCAACATGGGAAACCGGGCAGTGATGCTGGCAGATCTCGATGCCCTGGATCGGCCCGCCCACCCTGGTGGCGGTGGTGGCGTAACCGGCCTGGGTCAGTGCCTGGGCGACCTGCTCGGCGGTCTCTTCGACGGCGGCCTCCCGGTCGGATTCGGCGGG
>VERS01000174.1 GCA_018882545.1 Mycobacterium sp. | reverse complement strand
GGTCGGTGAGCACATCGCGCAGCTCCGGTCCGCCCGGCTCGGTGTCGAGTGGGACGTAGGCCGCCACGACGCGGGCGCCGGCCACCACCTGCCGGAGGTGCCCGCAGATTTGCCGGGACTCCCTGCGACGGACGTCGGCGGGAACCCGCCGGCGGGCGGCCAGCAGTTCGCTGCGGAGCAGATCTTTGGCGGCGTCGGCCATCCCTACACCCTCGCAGCGACATCCCTTCTGCGCCACCGACCCGGCGGGATAGGGTGTTATCCATGCTCACGAAGCGGGCGTCGATACCGCGCACGGCCGTGGTGCCGGCCGCGGGTCTGGGCACCCGGTTCCTGCCGGCCACCAAGACCGTGCCCAAGGAGTTGCTGCCGGTCGTCGATACCCCGGGCATCGAACTGGTGGCCGAGGAGGCCGCCGAGGCTGGAGCCGAGCGTTTGGTGATCGTCACCTCCGCCGGCAAGGACGGCGTCGTCGCGCACTTCGTCGAGGACCTCGTGCTGGAGGGCACCCTGGAAGCCCGCGGCAAGAAGGCGATGCTGGCCAAGGTGCGCAAGGCGCCGGCGCTGATCAAGGTGGAGTCGGTGGTTCAGGCCGAACCGCTGGGACTCGGGCACGCGGTGGGCTGCGTCGAACCCCTGCTCTCTCCTGATGAGGATGCGGTTGCGGTGCTGCTGCCCGACGATCTGGTGGTGCCCTCGGGAGTGCTGGTCACCATGGCCAGGGTCCGGGCCAAACGCGGCGGCACCGTGCTGTGTGCCATCGAGGTGGAGCCCGATCAGGTCAGCGCCTACGGAGTCTTCGACGTCGAACCGGCTCGGGATGCCGCCCGACCCGACATCCTCCGGGTCAAAGGCATGGTGGAAAAGCCGCCCCCCGACCAGGCGCCGTCACGGTACGCCGCGGCGGGCCGTTACCTGCTGGATCGCGCCATCTTCGACGCGTTGCGGCGGGTTCAGCGCGGCGCCGGCGGGGAGATCCAATTGACCGACGCCGTAGCGTTGCTGATCGCTGAAGGCCACCCCGTGCACGTCGTCGTGCACCGCGGCTCCCGACACGACCTGGGAAATCCCGGCGGGTACCTGAAGGCTGCGGTTGACTTTGCCTTGGACCGCGACGACTACGGCCCCGAGTTGCGGCAGTGGCTGGTGGAACGGCTGGGTCTGACCGACCGGTAGGGCCCGCCAGAACGGCGCCCCCGTCAGAAAGGGCATCACGGTGCGTTCGGTCCAGGAACAGCAGAGCAGGGTGACAGCCGCCGCGGTCGCCCCCAGGCCCGTGCGGGTGCCCATCGCCGAAGCGCAGGGCTTGATGTGCGCCGAGGAAGTCGCGACCGAGCAGCCCATGCCGGGCTTCGACCAGGCGGCCATCGACGGCTATGCGGTGCGCAGCGCGGACATCAGCACCGCCGGAGACGGCGCGGAGGTGGTGCTTCCGGTGGTGGGTGTGATCGAGGCCGGTGACCGCACACCCACCCGACTGCAGCCCAATCAGGCCGTCCGGATCCAGACCGGTGCGCCGATGCCCACCATGGCCGACGCGGTCGTGCCGCTGCGCTGGACCGACGGCGGGGCGACCCGGGTGCGCGCCCTGCGCGCGGTACGGGCCGGCGCGTACGTGCGGCATATCGGCGATGACGTCCAACCCGGCGACGTCGCGGTGCGGGCCGGGGCGATCATCGGCCCCGCCCAAGTCGGGCTGCTGGCCGCGGTGGGCCGCGATCGGGTCCTGGTCCATCCCAAGCCGCGGGTGGCGGTAATCAGTGTGGGCGCCGAACTCGTCGACATCTCCCGCAAACCCGGCCCCGCCCAGGTGTACGACGTCAACTCCTACGCCCTGGCCGCGGCCGCCCGCGACGCCGGGGCGGATGCGACCCGCGTCGGCATCGTCAGTACCGATCCCAAGGCCCTGCGCGAGGTGGTCGAAAGCCAGCTCAATCGCAGCGAGGTGGTGGTCATCGCCGGCGGGGTGGGCGGCGCCGCCGCGGAGAACCTGCGCGCCGTGCTGTCGCAGCTGGGCAGTATGGAGGTCAGCCGGATCGCCATGCATCCCGGTTCGGTGCAGGGCTTCGGCCAGTTGGGTTCCGAGGGAGTGCCGACCTTCCTGCTCCCGGCCAACCCGGTCAGCGCGCTGGTGGTCTTCGAGGTCATGGTGCGCCCGCTGATCCGGCTGTCGCTGGGGAAGCGTCAGCCCATGCGGCGGGTCGTCCGGGCCCGGGCGCTGGCCCCGATCACCTCGGTGGCCGGCCGCACCGGGTTTCTGCGCGGCCAGTTGCTGCGCGACGAGGACACCGGCGACTACCTCGTCGAGGCCATCGGCGAGGCCGCGGGTGGATCCTCGCATCTGCTGGCCTCCCTGGCCGAGGCGAATTGTCTGGTGGTGGTGCCCCGAGAGGTCGCCGAGGTCGCGGCCGGGGAGTTCGTCGAAGTGGCCTTCCTGGCTCAGCGCGGCTGACGGCCGGCTGTGAATTGGCGTGGTGCCGCACATCCGGGGTGGCCGACGGGAGCGGGGCCGCTGCGGGTGCGCGGCGGTGTGGTCCGATTGCGGCCCGCTCGGATGCGCGACGGCGGGAACTGGAGCCGGATCCGGCTTGCCGAGCGGGACAACCTGGAACCCTGGGAGCCATCGGCCGAGGTGGATTGGTCTCAGCGCCATAGTGTTTCGGCGTGGCCGGCGATGTACTCGGGAATGCGGTCGGAGGCCCGCAAGGGCCGGATGCTGCCCTATGTCATCGAACTGGACGGCCGATTCCGCGGTCAGTTGACGGTCGGCAACGTAGCCCACGGCGCGTTGCGATCGGCGTGGATCGGCTACTGGGTGTCCGGTGAGGTGACCGGCGCGGGGGTGGCCACGGCGGCACTGGCGCTGGGTCTGGACCACTGTTTCGGACCGGTCGGGCTGCATCGCGTGGAGGCAACTGTGCGCCCGGAGAATGCCGCCAGCCGCCGGGTGCTGGCCAAGGTGGGCTTCCGAGAGGAGGGTCTGCTGAAGCGTTACCTCAACGTCGACGGCGCCTGGCGGGATCACCTGCTGGTGGCGATGACCGTGGAGGAGATGGACGGTTCGGTCGCGGCCGCGCTGGTCCGGCGCGGCTTGGCGCGGTGGGCCTGACAGCGACCCAACTGTTGCAAATGTGACTTTTGGGGCTGTTGGTGCTTGTTATCCGGGAATTACACGTGTGTAATTGGGTCGGCGCGCCGCCATCGGTCGCGGACGTCACGGACCTAGCCTGGTCGGGAAAGGAGCAGGCCCCATGCCAAGCATCCCCCAGTCCTTACTTTGGATTTCACTCGTGGTGCTCTGGCTCTTCGTTCTGGTGCCCATGCTCATCAACAAGCGAGACACCGTCCGGCGGACCAGTGACATCGCATTGGCCACCCGCGTCGTCAACGATGGTGCGAAGTCTCGACTGATCCGGCGCAGCGGCCCGGCCGCCGGCCATCGGCACGATCCGGACTGGCGACCCGTCGACGGGTTCGACTCGGCGGCAGAGGACTATCCGGAGGACTGGGAGGAAGTCCGTGCCCACCCGAAGGACTACCCGGAGGACTACGCCGGTCCAGGCGACGCCAGTCAACGCGAGGTGATCCGGGAGTACGACGAGACGGTCCGCCTGGCGCGGATGGGGGCCCGATCCCGGTCGGTGATGGTGGTGGCCGCGGTGCGGGAGCGTTCGTTCGTGGCGACCGACTACCTCGACGTCGATGTGGTGGAAGAGAATTCCGGTGCACTGCCCGTCGGGGTGGGTGTGCAGGAAGGCCTGTTCGATGCCCCCGGCGAGGATCCGTTGCCGACCAAGAACGCCGCCGGGATCGTCGAAGCGACCGTCCCTGACGGCGACGGATTCGACGACGACATGGTCGCCGACACCCCTGTGGGCCCTGTCGCCCCTGCCGATGATTTCGATGATTTCGATGAGGTCGATCAGGCCGATCAGTTCGGTCAGGTCGCTGAATTCGGTGACGAAGACGATCAGCAAATCCGGGCAACCGGCGCGGCGTACGAATACATCGAGGACACCCCCGACTTGGACGCCGAGGACGAACCGGTCGTGCCGATCGCCGCCCGGCCCTCCGCGAGCCGGCAGCGCCGGCTGTCCACCTCCACCGCGGCCGCGGTCAGTGCCCGCAAGTACCGATTCCGGATGCGGGTGCTGATGGCGATGGCCGCGGTGATGGTCGCGACGGCGGTGCTGTCCTTCACCGTCACGCCCGCGCTGTGGTGGTCCTGCGGCGCGACGGCGGCCGTGACCTTGCTGTATCTGGCCTACCTTCGCCGTCAGACCCGCATCGAGGCCCGGGTGCGACAGCGTCGGCAGCAGCGGACGACCAGGGTCGGTACCCCCGCCGAGGCGTCACCGGCGCGGCGCCGGGCGGAGGTCGACTTCACCGAGTTCCCTACCCGGCTCCAGCGCCCCGGAGCGGTGGTGCTGGACATCGACGACGAGGACCCGGTTTTCGAACATCTCGACGAGGTGCCCTACAGCCGTCGCCACTACGGGCGGCCGCAGGCCGGGCCTCGGGACCTGCCGAGGGTGTCGGGACTGTAGGAACTCTCCCTCGGCCGGGCTGGTAGCCTGCTACCACCGCGGGGCTATGGCGCAGTTGGTAGCGCGACTCGTTCGCATCGAGTAGGTCAGGGGTTCGATTCCCCTTAGCTCCACAGAAGAAGATTCCCCTTAGCTCCACAGAAGAACCCGCAGTTCACAGCGGTGTCCCAGGGTTGTGAAAGCCTCCCGTCAGACCCCGGAGACCTCGTTCTCGACCGCTCAGCGACCCGCGTAAGCCCTGGCAACCCGGGTGACGAACTGGTAGACGCCATCCTCTGCGGGCGCAAGTGGCCCCGGGCGGGCGTGCGGCGAACTCAATCCGCGCTGAACCGATTCGCAGGCGGCCCAGTCCTGCCGGTTGGTCAGATCCCAGAAGTCCACGGCGTAGGACGGGTCGAAGCCGGGTTTTTCCAGAGCTTCGCGTGGGAACGCCCAAGCGCATTCCACGTGAGTCCGGTCGACGGCAAGTGGTGTCATCCGGTGCGTCATGACGTAGTCGGGGTGCAGGCTCACCAACAGGTTCGGAAATCCGACCAGATACATCACGGTGCGCATCTCCTGTGCCGATAGACCCTTGATCGCCACGCCGCCGCTGCGGCCGCTCAGCGACATCGTCTCAGCTTCATCGATCATCGACATCCAACCGCCGAACCACTTTCCGGGCAGCTCTATGTTCTCGCCGCTGTCCGGCGGTGAGATGCGGGACAACTCAGGATGAATCGACGGGCAGTGGTAGCACTCCTGATAGTTCTCGACAATCACCTTCCAGTTGGTGGCCAGTTCGTAGGAGTGCCGCGCGACCACGGCCAATTTCTCGGGCCGATAGGGTGCGACGATCTCCTCGATTCCCGCGACGTGATCGGCGAAATCACGGTCTTGGCCGCTGGGATCCACGAAAAGCCAACCGTGCCAGTCGATCAGCCGCAACTCGGTGAGAGCAAACCGAGTCGGGTCGAACCCAGCGGCGGAGTCGAAACCGGGTGCCTTCCGAAGGTCACCGTTGAGCTTGTACGACCAACTGTGGTAAGGGCAGACAATTCCCCGTCCTTTGGTGGAGGCGCCACAGGTGAGCAGTTCGTGGCCGCGATGGCGGCAGACGTTGGCGAATGCCCGGACCGTGCACGGGCCCTCAC
>VERS01000173.1 GCA_018882545.1 Mycobacterium sp. | reverse complement strand
CCATTGTCCCAGGGGGGCCTGACAAACGGCGTCTGCCATGCCACCGACTGCTCGGCGGCTGCCCACTCAGCGCCCGGCGTACCGCCCTTTGGCAGCGGGGGCTCCGGCGGGGCCGGCCTCCGACCCGGTCGCTGCGGCAGCGGACCGGCGCGGCTGCTTTCCTGCCCCGGTCCTGCCCGAATCGTCCGCGGCGCCCGGATCGGCGAAGACCGCGGAGGCGTCGTCACCGGCGGCGACCGGGGTCTGATCCTGGGTGGCCGGATCGGGCCCGCTCGCCGGCTGCGCGGTGGCCGCAGGATTCCCGGCGGCGCCGGGCGGGTCGGCGGTCGGTGCATCCGAAACCGGCAGGGCCTGCAGGACGTTCTGGGCACCCTGGGCATCCGCGACGGAACCGGCGACCGGTTGTGCCGAGGCCGGCGGCGGGAGCTGTGTCGCGGCAGATGCGGTCGGCACAGACGGTCCGGGGCTGAGCAGTTGACGCAAAGCCTGCCAGGACTCTTTCAGCGCCGGGGCGAAGTTGGGTCCGAGCCCGAAGACGGCAGGAGTGGGTTCGCCGAAAGACACCGAACGGTCATAGCCCGCCTCGATCAGCGGCCGGAAGACGGGGTCGAGGGCGTCGGCGAACCGGGTCAGGCCGAGCGCATAGAGCGGCGACAGGAGCGGCAACTGATCGGTCGGCACGAACTGATAGACGGTGTCCTCGTAGCGCGACACGATGGGTTGAACGTAGTTGGGGCTGGCCGGATTCAGGGAAATCGGCGTGATCAACAGGTTCAGCAGGTTGATCACCGGGGCCAGCCAGGGCGCCGATCCCGAGACCGGCAGGGTGAAATGCAGCAGGTAGCCCACCAGCGAGTTCACCACCGCCAAGGGGTTCAGCACGTATTTCGGGAAATCGGCGAACGGGTCATATTGCCGGAAGACCTCGTAGGTGGTGTTGCCGGTCTTTGTCGGCGCGAAGACCAGTTCCGTCCAAGGGGTCAGGCCCAAGCCGTTGAACCGCGACATCAGCCCACCGTTGGGGATGTTGGTGTTGCCGACCTGGACGAAGGTCGTCGGGGGAACAGTGCCGCCCAACTCGCGAATCTGAGCCAGACGCTCGTCGAACATCGAGGCGATGAAGGCGCTCTGCGAATACCCGAAAACCACCATGGGAGTGGTGGGCTGGCCGTCGGCCGCGTTCTGCCCGACGATGTCGTCGTACTTGTCGGTGAGGATCTCGTAGCCCACCCGGGTCGAGTCGTTGTAGGTCAGGGCCGTGATCCCGCTCAGCGGCCAGAGATCCTGCGGTGTGCGCAACGGCACGCCGGTGTAGCCCGGTCCGACCAGTGGCCCGATGTAGGCATCCAGGACCGCGGCCTGGAACTGCGGTGTCACATCCGGGGTGAACGTGCCGTTCATCGTGATCGCCGCCTGGGTGGCGACCAGATCGACAGCCCTGAAGGACTCGGCCGAGATGACGGCCGGCGCGGCGGTTTCCAGGACGCATGTTCCGGTGGCAGAGATCGCGATCAGGGCCGCGAGCGCTCCGCGGGTAAACCGACGGGGTTCCCTCAGGGCGGGCCGCAGAGCATCGTCCGGTGTATCAGGCATTTCCGGCAATTTACTCTCCCGCAACGCGCAATCTGCTGGGAATGGGTCAACGCAGACTCAGCAGAAGCGACACCTTGCGCAGCGTCATGTTCGAGGCCTTCCCGGGGCAGGTCGTGCTCGCGACCAACCAACCACCGTCGGCGCCGGCACGCAACCCACCCGGATCCCGGGAACCGGCCGCGGAGCTGGCGGCGACTACCGTGAGCCCATGCCCGTCGTCGTCGTGGGAGCCGGACTGAGCGGCCTGGCCGCCGCGCGTCATCTCACCCGTCAGGGGGTGGAGGTCGTCGTGCTCGAGGGCTCAGACGCCGTGGGCGGACGGGTCCGCACCGACGTGGTCGACGGTTACCGCCTCGACCGTGGTTTCCAGCTGTACAACCCGGCCTACCCCGAAGGCGCCCGGGTGCTGGACCATCGGGCCCTGGATCTCAAGGCCTTCATCGCCGGCGCCCGCATCGTGGTCGACGACGGCGGGCGCCGGAAGGTGCGGCGGGTCGCCGATCCGCGTCGCAAGCCGTCGTGGGCCATACCGTCGCTGCGGGCCCACGTCGGCTCCCCGTTGTCGATCGCCCGCTTCGGAAGCTATGGGGTCTCCTGCGCCGTCCGGCCGGTCGCAGCGCTGGGCCGCGCCCCCGACGTGACCACCGAGGAGGCGCTGCAGCGGGCCGGTGCGGACCACACCCTGATGGAGACGGTGCTGCGACCCTTCCTGTCCGGGGTCTTTCTAGAGTCCGGGCTGGCGACGTCGCGGCGCTTCCTGGATGTGGTGCTCAAGTCGTTCGTCCGTGGCACCCCGGGCGTGCCGGCCCTGGGTATGCAGCGCATCCCCGAACAACTCGCCGCCGGGCTCGATGTGCGTCTGGGCCATCGGGTCGGTGCGGTCACCGCGCAGCGAGTCGACGTCGCCGGCGGCGACGCGCACACCGCCGCGGCCGTGATCGTCGCCGCCGACCCGACGACCGCGGCCACCCTGGTCCCCGACGTTCGCGCACCCGCCGCGCGGGCGGTGACGACCTGGTACTACCGGCCCACCTGCAGCCCGGCCGAACTCGCCGACGGCGAGGCCGTGCTCACCCTCGACGGCTCCGGCCGGGGACCGCTGGTCAACACCGTGGTGCTCAGCCATGCCGCACCCGACTATGCCCCGGCCGGCGGCGCACTGGTCGCGGCCTCGGCCCTGGGCGCCTGGGATGACCCGGCGCGCGACGACGCGGTGCGGGAACACCTGGCCTGGCTCTACGGCCTCCCCACCAAGAGTTGGGAGCTCATCGCGAGCTACCCGATTCGCTATGCACTGCCGGCGATGCCGGTGCCGTTCGAACTCAAGCGCCCGGTCCGCACCGGCAGCGGTGTCTACGTCGCCGGTGACCACCGCGACACGTCCTCGATCCAGGGCGCGCTGGTAAGTGGCCGCCGGGCTGCGCAGGCAGTGCTCAACGATCTGGGGCTCAACACGCGGCGGCCCAGATGAGGGGCCCCGACCGCAAGCCGTTTTCCTCCGACAGGGATTCGTCCGACAGGGATTCGTCCGACAGGGAGTGGGTCATGGCATGAGTTTCACCACCAGCAACGGGTCGCGCGGAGCCCGACAGCCGCAGGGCCGACTGCTGCGCATGATGAACGGGGTCATCTCCCGGCGTATCCGCAAGGGCGGGAAGCTGATGGGCGGCACCGAGGGACTGGTGCTGACCACCATCGGACGCAAAAGCGGTGAACGGCGCAGCACGCCGCTGGTCTGGTTTCCCGGGGCGAACGGAAGCTGGTTGATCGTCGCCTCGGCCGCCGGGGCGCCCCGGAATCCGGCCTGGTACTACAACATCGCCGCACACCCGGACCGGGTCGAGATCGAAATCGGGGGCCGGAAGATCCCGGTCACCGCCGTGCAACTACATGGCGCGGAACGTGAGGATGCCTGGCGGGCAATCACTTCCGCAGCGGAGCGGTTCACCAAGTATCAGGAGCAGACCGACCGCGAGTTGCCGATCATCCGGTTGACGGCAAGATAGGCCGGCGTCTCGAATTCCGCCGGCACCGGATCATCAGTAGCTGGTCCACCCACCGTCGGTGGGAAAGACGCCGCCGGTGAAGTTCGAGGCCTCACCGGAGAGCAGGAAAAGCATCATCGACACCTGCTCGGCGACCGTCGCCGGGCGATGCTGCGGATCGGCGTAGGCCAGCAGGCTGAAGGTTTTGGCGCGCCCCATGTTCGGCTCGGCGGAAGGATTGGCTTTGGCCGCCTCGGCGACGAGCACCCCGGCCCGCTCCACCATCGGGGTGTCGGTTGCCGACATGTTCACCGAGTTCACCCGGATGCCGTACGGCGCGTAGTCGATCGCGGCGTTGCGGGTCAGCCCATTGACCGCATGCTTGCTGGCGACGTAGGCGGGGTTGCCCGCCAGCCCCGTCATCCCGGCGATCGAGGAGACGTTCACGATCGCCCCACCTCGTCCTTGGGTGACCATCTGGCGCAGTTCGGCGCGCATGCTTTTGAACACTCCCGCGGAGTTGGTCTGAAACACCCGGTCCCAGTACTCGTCGGTGGCCTCGTGGATCGGGGCGAAGATCAGCGGTTTCTGCTTCTGGTAGTCGATGGGGTCACCGGAGAACACCCCGTCCATCACCCCGGCGTTGTTCAGTGCCAGGTCCAGCCCGCCGTAGGTGTCGACGGCCACTTTCACCATCCTGTCGCAGGTTTCGGTGAGACCGACGTCGCCTTCGACGAAGGTGGCATTGCCACCTGAGGTGACGATGTCGGTGATGGTTTTTGTGCCCAGATCGGCGATCCAGTCCACACCGACGATGTTGGCGCCTTCCCGGGCAGCCCGCCGTGCTGCCGCGGCACCCATGCCACGCGCGCAGCCGGTCACGACGATCGTCTTTCCGGTGAACCGTTGCGGCGTGTAGTAGTCGGGGTCAGCCGGGTTGGTCGGCAGCGCCTCACGATCGGCCTGTGGCGGGGGAATCGCGTCCCTGTCCGGATTCCGCTGGCATGCCGCTACCAGACCGCCTGAGGCCGCAGCGACCCCGGCCATTCCGAACAACATTTCCCGGCGATCGATCACAGCGTCCTCACTTAGGGTTTGTCGCAACAGCACACTACGACGAAGACACCCGACCCCACCGTCGAAGTCAGCGCAGCGACGGCGGTCACGCCTTCTCTGTCCGGGTGCTCATCTCGGCGGGATCGGCGAGCCTGAGGAAGACGTCCGTCAGGACCTCCGGCCTGCCCGCCCGGACCGCCGTGCGTCGTGATGCGATGTTGAGCCGGTCGATGGTCCACAACCTGCCCGGTAGAACTGGATCAGGGGATGGACGGCTCGGCACAGCCCCCAGATCCGCCTGCGGAAACGGCCAGCGATCCGTTACCCCGGCGAGGCTGTCGTTTTCCGCGGTGGACCGCAGCGACCACCCCGCAGTTAAAAAGCCTAATGGTTTGTTTCGGCCGGGCCGCTGCACCGCACATCAGGGCGGTCCAGATCTGAGCCCGGTAAGAAAATACCTGTGAACTGCGATGATGGAGCCGCCTGGGGGAATCGAACCCCCGACCTATTCATTACGAGTGAATCGCTCTGCCGACTGAGCTAAGGCGGCGCGCCGCTAGCGCCGAGGCCAGAGTCTACCCCCGTTCAGTCGCCCGACCGCAAGGCCAGCCCCACCGACGCGACCATCGCGTCGACGGCGAATTTGGGCTTGACGTTGGCCGCCAGAGCCGTCCGGCAGGCCAGCACCGCCTCGATGCAGCGCAGCAGCCGTTCACTCGAGGCGTGCGCGGCTAACGCGGCGACTCTCTCGGCCATATCCGGATGGCTGGGTGAGACGGCGACGGCGCCGCTGGCCACCATCAGCGCATCGCGCAGGTAGGTGGCCAGGTCGATCAGGGAGCGGTCCAGGGCGTCGCGTGAGGCGCGCGTCTTGCGTGACTTCTGCCGCTGCTCAAGGGCTTTGAAGGCAGTCGCCGACCCCCGCAACACGCCGGCGGTGCCCCTGCCGGTGCCCCCGCCACCCAGCGCGATCTGCAGGTCCTCGGCTTCAGTCTCGTCACGCTCGGCGGTCAGAGCGACCGCCTCCCCCTCGGCGGCCGCCACGAGTTCTTCCACCGCG
>VERS01000745.1 GCA_018882545.1 Mycobacterium sp. | reverse complement strand
CACCGTCGCCAGCGCGGCCGTGCTCGCACTGCTCATCGCCGGCGGGGTCGCCCTGCTGGTCCGCAACACCGTGCACCGGCCGACGACCATCACGGCGGTGTTCACCACCGCCACCGCGATCTACCCCGGCGACGAGGTCCGGGTGGCCGGGGTCCGGGTCGGCAACATCACCCGCATCGAACCGCAGGGCACCGCCGCGGCGATCACCCTGGCCGTGGACCGGACGGTACCCATTCCCGCCGACGCCCGAGCGGTGATCGTCGCCCAGAACCTGGTCGGGGCGCGCTATGTGCAGCTGGCTCCGGCGTTCGGCGCCGACGGGGACACCAGCGGGCCGACGATGCGCGACGGTGACGTCATCGACGTCGACCGGACCGCGGTCCCGGTGGAATGGGATGAGATCAAAACCCAGCTGATGCGGCTGTCCACCGATCTGGGACCGAGCGCGGCGGCGTCGACGTCGTCGGTGGGCAGGTTCATCGACAGCGCCGCGGGCGCCCTGGACGGCAACGGCGACCGACTCCGGGAGACCATCCGGCAGCTGACCGGTCTGAGCCGGATCCTGGCCGACGGCAGCGGCGATGTCACCGCGGTGATCGCCAACCTGCAAACCTTCGTGACGGTGCTGCGCGACAGCAACGCCCAGATCGTGCAGTTCCAGAACAGGCTGGCGACGGTGTCCAGTGTGCTCGACGGCAGCCGCTCGGAGCTGGATTCCGCTCTGACCAACCTGTCCAGCGCCGTGCAGGATGTCCGGCGGTTCGTCGCCGGCAGCCGCAACCAGGCCGCCGAGCAGGTCGACCGGCTTGCAGATGTCGTCCGCAATCTCAGCGACAATCAGATGGCACTGAAAAACCTGCTGCATGTGGCGCCCAACGCGATCGGCAACAGCTACAACATCTACAACCCCGACATCCAAAGTGCGCTCGGCGGTTTCGCGCTGGCCAACTTCTCCAACCCGCTGCAGGTGGTGTGCGCGGCGATCGGCGCGATCGAGAACGCCACCGCCAGCGAGACCAGCAAGCTGTGCTCGCAGTACCTGGGGCCGGCGCTGCGCCTGCTCAACTTCAACTACCTGCCGCTGCCCACCAATGTCTATCTCGGCAAGTCGCCGAGCCCGTGGAATCTGATCTACTCCGAGCCGCAGTTGGCCCCCGGCGGGGGCCCAACCGCGCCGACGGTGGAGATCCCGCCGGAGATCTCGGCCTACACCGGCCTCAACGGCGACGTTCCACCGCCGCCCGGCTGGGGTCCCGCGCCGCCCGGTCCCCGGGGCGCCTACGCGCCGGCCGGCCTGCCCGCCGACCCGCAACCCGCGCTGTACCCGGGTGCCCCGGTCCCGGCCGGTGT
>VERS01000172.1 GCA_018882545.1 Mycobacterium sp. | reverse complement strand
GTGTAATTGAGGACGGACGTGGTTCCTTCAAGAGCGACTAACTCAACGAGGGAAGGACGAGTGCCGACCTTGTCGACGATGCGGGTGTAGATCGCCTCTTGCCACTGGCCCACTGGAACAGCGCCATTTGGGAGGGCTTGGGTGCTGCGACCTCGTCGGGACTTTCGGTGGTCGGGCCCACGTGAGCACCGAGCAGTTTGTCGCCCGCCATGCCGACCGTGTCCTTCGTGCCGGCGTTGAGCCCGATGCTGTTGATCATGGCGTCGAAACGCTCATCGTGCGAGCGAAGCGCATTGAGAACCTGCCAGACGACCTTGAAGCGCTGGTTGTCGGCCAGTGCTGTCGCCGGCTCCACGCCGGAGGGCACCGCGATGGGGAGGATCACATAGCCGTAGTCCTTGCCGGGCGACAGGCGCATGACGCGGCCCACGGACTGTACTACGTCGACCACGGAGTTACGGGGGTGCAGGAACAGGACCGCGTCGAGAGCCGGGACGTCGACCCCTTCGGATTGGCAGCGGGCGTTCGAAATGAGTGCCATCGCCGTGGTGAACGGGGACGCCGACATGATGGCGATCTGGCATGTCGCCGTCGAGCCCGTCGCACAGACCGCACGGCTGTGTGGCGCGTGGGTAACCGATGACGTTGACGTGCAACAAAAGGTCGTGGCCGCCCGCAACATCGTCGTGTTCGGAGGCCAGTCGAACGACCGCATCACGGATCTGATCGCCCATGCCCGAGGGGTGATCGACCTCAAGTCAACTCTGGTGGCCATCGAGCAACACCTTGGCGCCATCAATGACATCCACCACGCTAGCCGGACGCCCAAGGGCAACCCTCGTGCGCCGCTCACATGGCCGGCACTGCCCCCGATGCTCGACTGGGGCGGCATGCCTTCGGTGCCTGCCGGCGTCGTCGAGGATCCGCTGATCCGGTCCACGATCGCGGCATCCCGCTGGATCGCCGACCTTGCCGATCTCTGGGCGGCCATCGAAACAATACGAACGTCCAGGCCGCATCTGGCTGGGGGGAATCCGATGGCAACGTCACTGCCATTTGTCGTAACGCGGGGTTACTGACGTCGACCCCTGGCCGCCTTGTTGTCGAGCGCGCCTTCGAATCCGACGGTGCACGGATCCTTGCTTTCATCCGCCGGCGGTGTCGCCACGCACCTCGGCAGCACTTGGGAAGCGGTCGATTCCTAGGCCCCACGCTCGCCAACAGCCGTCTGGACACCGGACCATCGTCAAGATCCGAGCATTTGACACGTGCATGTCACCAAGCGCCCGCATTGCGTGGTCGGCGTGCGGCATGAACTTCACGTAGGCGATGTTGTCGTCGGTGGGGCTGCGCTCGGCGAACTGCATCATCCCGGCGCCGGCCAGGAGTTGCTCGGCCCATTCGTAGTCACCCCAAGCTGGTGCGTGCCACGTCAGTGCGTGCAGGACGTCGGTCATTTCCGACTTGGCAATCAGTGCGGACCACCATAGGAACGCCGCTCCCAGCGCTTCGGACGGGTCAGGGGCTTGATCAGGGAAAAACGCCTGGAGCGCTGCTTCACTGGAGACAATCTCAAGAGGCGCGAGGCCGTCCTCCGAGTGCAGAGAGTCCTGCTCAGCGGCGGCGGCCTGGGCGGCGAAGCCCGGAACTGTCATCGCCATCGTCATGTAGAACTCCGTGAACGTGAACTGGGGCCGGGTGTATTCGGCGCGCTGCCGTCGGAGGGATTCGAGAGTCACGGCAGGGGCGAGATCCAGTTGGTCCTGGAGAAATTCGTCTGGATGTGCCGCGTGAATGTTGTACGGGGCCAACGCGTCACCTGGAAAATCTCGGGTGTTGGCAGTGACGATGAGTGCCGCAGCGCCGACGACTGCGGCTGCCGCCACGTGCCGGTCCTTGGGGTCGGTCGTCATGGCGTCCACGAGATGCTCATAGCCCGTGATGGTGGCGTCCGGAAACGCAGCGCGCATGCGCTCCAAACGCTTCGCGGCTTTCTCGGGGGAGACGTTGAACTTCGCGATCAGGTTGCGTTCGACTTCGTCGAGGATCGCATCAGACCACAGGGGCTCGTACAGTTCCGCGTCGGCGAGCCGAAGGAGGAGGTCGGCGAGTTGGTAGGGCAGCAGCACGCATGCATCCAGCACGACCCGGATTCTCGCCACGTCTCAGCGAGTCTCCGTGAAGCCATTGATGGCCCGATACGCGTCGTCATCGGCGGCCTCGGCGGTCATCGCGGCGAGCTCGGCACGCCGACGCTCGTGGAGCTGACGTTGGTAGTCGAGCAGGTCTCGCAGTTGAACGCGACGATGACGACCGGGTTTGGTAAACGCGATCTCGCCGGATTCCAACAGTTTGACCAACGTCGGCCGAGATATGCCCAGCAGGTTGGCTGCCTCCTGGGTGGACAGCAACGTGCGAAGCGGCTCTAGCGTCACCGCTTCGCCCTCGCTGAGCGCCGAGACTGCCTGGACTACGACGTTGCGAAGCTCGGCGGTCAGGTGGAAGGTCTGGCCAGACCCGTCGACCAGCGAGAATTCGGCATCGCTCGCCAAGGCGGTAGCCAGCTCACGCAGATCCGGCGTCCCGCCACTGGGCGGCAACACGGTCTGATCAGACAGGATGCTCATGCCGGAAGTGTAAAACGAAAAAATCGAAAGCGCCATGTGCGTTGGCTGGGGTGGGACCGCGGTTTTGATCCGCCTCAAATCCGCCGAGCCGCTCG
This sequence comes from Mycobacterium sp., assembly GCA_018882545.1. Classification (GTDB taxonomy): domain Bacteria; phylum Actinomycetota; class Actinomycetes; order Mycobacteriales; family Mycobacteriaceae; genus Mycobacterium. The sequence continues at coordinate 3,001 of VERS01000172.1, read as the reverse complement.
TTCTGCCTGCTCCGAGGGGCCGACGCCACTCCAGTTCGTCCAACACGACCAGCGCAATCGCCCTGCTCCTGACTTCCCCTCAGCTTCACACGCGGAAGGTCGCTGGTTCGATCCCAGCCGGGACCACCACGATTGATCTATCACGCACTGTTTGGCTGGCGATCAATGTGATTTCCTTGCACTCGAATCCGAGATGGTGAACGCCGACAAGCGCAAACGACTGCTGGCGCGCAAGATCCCAATCGGGTATTCTGGCCGATGCCTGAGGCGGTGAGCCTCAGGAAGTGAGCCCGAGACCCGGCCGGACGGCCGCGGCGCTCGGGCTTCGCGCTTTTCGGGCGACGTATTATCCGGATCCGACGCCGCCGCCTACCGTCGACGCGTTCTCTGTGTAGTCGCGCTTGCAGATGATTAAACGTTGCGCTCCCCGATGACCACGGGGCGAATCCGGGCCTTCCAGACACCGCCCCTAGCCCAGCACCAGGCGATGGCGTCGGGAACCGCGAGCATCAGCTCCATGGGCCCCTCGGCAGCGCTTCTGGCTAGAGATGGAGCTGCCGGGGGCTCAACCCGTTCGGGGTCCAGAACCCGTGTCCGGTCCGTGTCCGTTTCAGAAATCGGCCCGGTTCATTGAGCGAGGTCAATGCGTTGCATGCGTCGCGTGCGCGCGCAATAAACGGAGCGCCGGTTCGATCCCAGCCGGGACCACCGAGAGGGATCAGCTCAGAGGCGGTTTTCGCGGAACTCCCCGAGTCGTCATCAACGCAGACGGTCGTCTCGTCGTCCAAGAGGTTCGGTCATTTGGCGTTCACGATCGACTGGCGGGTCAGCTCCCTGGCGACGTCGCAGGCCGGCGGGTACGGCTTCTCGGTGAAAGCCACGGACCACTCGATGAAGTCGTCGTCGAACTGGATCCCGATCTCGCAGAGACTCTCACCGAGCAACGGGTCGTCGTTGACCGCAATGAAGCCGCTTCGGCCCTCGATGGTGATGTCCTCGACGCTGGTCCGGGACAGCTCCTGGGTCTTGCGCTCCCGCCCGATCGGGCTGCCGCGGAACCAGTTGAACGAGAAGTGCGGCCCGAGAATGCCGCCGGCGGCCAGCCATTGGCAGCCGACGGGGTTGACCGCCGTTCTGACCAGACCGGTGATCCGGGTCTGCTGGGCCATGGTTTCGTCGCTGATTCCGCCGCACTCGGGGAACGTCGGCCCGTGCCGGCCTTCTTTGGCCACCGGGGCGCCGGACTCCGTCGACTGGGACTGCGGCTGATCGGGATCGGCGGTATCGGAGCACGCCGACAGCGTGCCGATCACCGCAACAGCGGCCACCCCGGCCACGACTGTGCGCAGCACGTTCACTCCGGCCTGCTCGCTGCCACAGCTTTCACTCTAGCGTCAGACGTCGGCCGCCTTATTTCCCGAATCCGGCGCGCATCGGGGCCTCGCCACCCCGCCTGCTGGCGGCCTGGCAAGCGGTAGCGCCCTATCATCGGGCGATGGGAACCTATTTAATCGCTGGCGGTGGCCGGGGGATCGGCGGCGAGCTGGTCCGGCGACTTGCGCCCTCCGCCGAGCGCATCGACGTGTGGTCCCGCTCAGCCGAGGGCATCGCCGACGCCGCCGCGGTGCGCCACCACAACTGGGACGCCACCTCGGCCGAGCCGCCGCCGGAGCCGCCGGAGTCCATCCAGGGGGCGGTGTACTGCCCGGGGACGGTCAATCTCAAAAGCTTCCGGGCGCTGACCGAAGATGACTTCCGCCGCGACTGGGAGGTCAACCTGCTCGGCGCGGTGCGCTTCCTCAAGGCCTGCCAGACGCGGCTGAAAGGCGCCGACGGAGAGCCCGCCAGCGTGGTTCTGTTCAGCACCGTCGCGGTCGGCCAGGGTATGCCGATGCACGCCTCGGTGGCCGCCGCCAAAGGGGCGGTTGAGGGCCTGGTCCGCTCACTGGCCGCCGAGTGGGCGCCCAAGGTCCGGGTGAATGCCATAGCGCCCGCCCTGGTGGACACCCCGCTGGTCGACCGCATGCTCGGGACGCCGGAAAAGCGAGAGGCCATGTCGGCCCGCTATCCGCTCAAGCGGGTCGGAACTCCCAGTGACGCGGCGGCATTGGCCCGGTTCCTGTTGTCGCCGGAGAGCGGTTGGATCACCGGGCAGGTACTCGGCCTGGACGGCGGGATGTCGACGCTGAGGGTTTAACTCAGGGTTGTGCGCCGGGTCTAGGCGGCCGGGCTAGACGGCGTTCAACGGGCGGCGCCAACCCAAGCCCGGAAACCGGGCGTACCCGCGGTCGTTGGTAATCCAGACAGCGCCGTTTTCGATGGCCAGGGCCGCATGGTAGGCGTCCGGCACATCGTTGGCCGTGGCCGCGACGGCTCGACACAGCCCGGAGAAGATCTCCCAGTGCTTGCGGCCGGGTCGCAGCGAGACCGCGGCGGGTGCGGCGAGCACCGCGCGGCAGAAATCCAAGACCTCTTCAGTGGTGCTGGGTTGGCGATATACGCGGTGGTTGGTTGCCAGTCGCATCAGCCCGGACAGCACCAGTTCGCTGACGCCGACAGGTTCATGTCCGGTCATCGTGTGGTGCAGCCATTCGGCGTACCGGACGTGCTCGGTGCTGTCCCGACGGAAGGCGTACAGCAGAACGTTGACGTCAGGGCACAGCATTGTCGCCCAGCAAGTCCGCGAGGGCGTGACGGTCCTCCAGATTCACTCCGGGTTGCAGGCCGCCGGCACCACCGGTGGGGAAGGTCCACCCCGTGCTGGCCGCGTCTGGCGTCTCGCGGCGCAGGAGCACCCGCAGTGCATCGTCGACCACGGCGCCGACCGAACGGTGCGTCTTGGCCGCGAGAACTTTCGCCTCCGCCAGCAGGTCGTCGGAGATGTTCAGCGTGGTACGCACGCCGCATCATAACATCATTGGCACGCATCATGATGCGCGTCTTCAGACTGCGGTCAGAAACCGTTGGGACACCACCCGCTGGGCTACCCGCAGCACCGGGG
>VERS01000171.1 GCA_018882545.1 Mycobacterium sp. | reverse complement strand
ATCCTGGCCTGGCGCGCCGGCGCGCTGACATCGGTGCGGATATGGTCGTAAAACCGCCACGAGCGCATCCGCTCCCGCAGGGCCAGCACCTCGGGGGCGTCCCGCGGGTCGGCCAGCTCGCTGACCATACTGTCGTAAGGCCGCAGTCTGGTGGAGGCGATGCGCCAGGTGCCGTCGTCGTCGCGGACCCGCGCGGTCGGCCCGGCCCGCTCGGCCATCAGCGTTGCTGGCCGCAGCCAGGGCCCCGTCCAGACCGCCTCGGCCTTGATCTCCGGATCCAACCCGAACGCGGTCTGGCTGATGTTCGGCATTCCGAGGTCGACGGCATAACCGACCTCCTCCCCGGCGAAGCCGAGCTTGAGGCTCACCGGACCGGTGCGACCCGGCCCGGCCCACATCGTCGAAGCCAGCCCGCCCTCCCGGGCCAGGGCGTTGACCGCGCCGTTGTGGGCCATATCGGCGAGCAGCCGCAGCGACCGGTACAGACTGGACTTACCGCTGCCGTTGGGTCCGGTCACCACGGTGCATCGGCGCAGCGGCACGGTCAGCCGCCGTAGCGACCGGTAGTTCGCCACGGCAAGGGTGTCCAGCACGGGCTCGACCCTATCCACGCATGATGTGATGGTCGGCATGCACCGCGCGCCCGAGGTCCGCCGCACGCTGTGGGAACGGATCGCCGACCTGGTCTGCGGACCCCGCTCCTGGGTGCTGGCGCTGCTGGTCGGCGCGCTGGGCGGGGCCCTGCTCGGGTTGCTGCCCGACACCGGTGCGGCGGAGCGGTCCCCGGTCGTGCTGCCGCCGTCGGCGGAGTCCGCACGGGTGACAGAGCTGCTCAAGGATTTTCCGGGCGGGGATCAGGTACCGGTGATCCTGCTGATCACCCGACCCGACGGCGGGGCCCTGACGCCGGATCAGCTCAACGCGGCCCAACAGGCGCATGACCGGATGCTGGCGCTGGTCAACTCCCCGGAGAACATGCCGCCCATCGGAATCGTCCCGTCGGCCGACGGCCAAGCCGCGCTGGGGCCGGTGCCGATCCGGCCGGACCTGACCGGCTTCGCCCTCTCCGATCAAGTCAAGGCGTTGCGGGCCGCCGCGCGCGACGGTCTGCCCGGGGCACTGCGGGCCAACGTGACCGGCGGGCCTGCCTTCGGCGCCGACATCGCCAACTCGTTCTCGGGGGCGAATTTCCTCCTGCTGGGGGCCACCGCCGGCGTGGTGGCTGTGTTGCTCATCGTCACCTACCGCTCCCCGGTGCTGTGGCTGGTCCCGCTGCTGGTGATCGCCTTCGCCGACCGGGTGGCCGCGATGCTGGGCGCCTCGATCGCCGAGGCTGTCGGGGTGGGCGGCGACGGCTCGACGTCCGGAACGACCAGTGTGCTGGTGTTCGGCGCGGGCACCAACTACGCGCTGCTGCTGATCTCGCGCTACCGCGAGGAGTTGCGCCGGCCGCAGCCGCCGGGCGGGGCCACTCACCGTCAGGCCCTGCACACCGCGGTCCGGTTCGCCGGCCCGGCGATCGTGGCCAGCAACGCCACCGTGGTACTCGCGCTGCTGACCCTGCTCTTCGCCGACTCGCCGAGCACCCGGGCCCTCGGCGTGGAGGCTGCGTCCGGGTTGGTGGTCGCGGCGGTGTTCGTCCTTCTGGTGTTGCCGCCACTGCTGGGCCTGTTCGGCCGGAAGTTGTTCTGGCCCTTCGTTCCCCAACCGGGGACCGGGGAGATCACCACCACCGGGGTGTGGCACCGGATTGCGGACTGGGTGTCGGGTCACGCCGGTCGGGTGGCGGTCGCGTCGATCCTGGTCCTCGGTGGGCTCTCCACCCTGATCGTCGGCACCCCGATCGGGCTGTCGCTGGTCGACCAGTTCCGGGTCAGTGCCGATTCGATCGACGGGTTCAAGACACTCACCGCCCACTTTCCCAGCGGGGTGACCGATCCGACGCGGGTGGTGTCGGCCACCGACAAGTCCGAGGCGGTCGCCGCGGCCATCCAGACCACGCCCGGGGTGGTCTCGGTGAACCCGGCCGGGGTCTCCGCGACCGGCCTGACCCAGTGGCAGGTGGTCATCAACGCCGCACCGGCTTCGGCGGAAGCCTTCGACACGATCGGCGCACTGCGCAACTCGGTCCGCCAAGCCGATCCGGAGGCGCTCGTCGGCGGGTCGGACGCCCAGGCCCTCGACGCCAAACAGACCGCCGTCCGCGACCGCTGGGTGATCATGCCGGCCATCCTGGCGGTGGTTCTGGTAGTGCTGTTCGTGCTGCTGCAGGCGGTTCTGGCACCGCCCGTGCTGGCCGCGGCCACCGTGCTGTCCACGCTGGCGGCCCTGGGCCTGGGCGGCTGGGTCAGCGTGCACGTGTTCGGTTTTCCCGCGCTGGACAACACGATTCCGCTGTTCGCCTTCCTGTTCCTGGTGGCGCTCGGGATCGACTACACCATCTTCCTGGTCACCCGGGCCAAGGAGGAGACCCCGTTGTACGGCACCCGCGGGGGGATCGTGCGCGCGGTCTCGGCCACCGGCGGGGTGATCACCAGCGCCGGAATCGTTCTGGCGGCGGTGTTCTGCGTGCTAGGGGTGCTGCCGCTGATCTTCCTGACCCAGATGGGCATCATCGTCGGCCTGGGCATCCTGCTGGACACCTTCGTGGTGCGCACCGTCGTCATCCCGGCGCTGTTCACCCTGATCGGGCCGCGGATCTGGTGGCCGGCGTTCCGGGCCGAGGACATCGAGCGGACCGACGAATTCCCTACCCCGGCATTGGGTTTCGCTCGCGATGGCTCTCGATGACCCCGGCCCGGATGAGGTAGAGCACGCTGACGATCAGCACCCAGGCCGGGAAGGCGAGCGTGAGCCACATGCTGGCCTCGCTTCCGAAGATGAGCGTCAACGCCATCAGGTAGGTCGCGATCGTCAGCCAGCGCGGCATCAGACCGGTGCGCAGCCAGATCGTCGCCAGCGACATCATGAACACCGCGGCCATCTTCAGGGCGTAGGTCTTGGACAGTTTCAGCAGCAGCATCTGCCCGAACACCCCCACGCCGGATCCCGGCGCGGCACTGCCGAGGTAGTGGCTGGCGTTGGCCAGTCCGGCGCCGACAGCCGCCGAGGTGAACATCATGGCCAGGAACAACAGCCCACTGCCGAGGGTCACGGTGGAGAAGAACTTGTCCTCGTAGCTGCCGAGGTTGGCTCGGACCACCCCGATGAACCACAGAAAACAGATCCCGGCGAAGGGCATGATCTCCGAGGCGAGCCGGATCTTGTCGTTGCCGGTTTCCAGCCATTGCGATCCCGGCTGGGCACCCTCCGGCAGTGACGTGCGGATCAGCACGATCACCGTGGCGAACAGCAGGGCGAACAGCACGCCGGCCAGGGCGGCGGCGCGCGGGGTAGTCAGTCTGTGCAGGGTTCTCGACTTTTCGGCCACCCGGCCATGCTGGCAGATCCGGTGGCGGATTCGGTGGCGGATTCAAGGTTGGCCGGGCAGCAATTGCACCATCAGCCCGTTGGCCTCGGCCAGCAGGGTGCCGGCCGGATCGGTGAGTTCGGCGGTGACGAACGTCTTGCGTCCCTCGATTCTCGGCGCCCGCCCGCGCACCGTCAGCGACACGTCGATCGGGGTGACGTTGCGGTAGTCGACGTGCAGGAAGGCCGTGCGGCTGATCGGCCTGCCGACGGCGTGGATGATGATCCCGCACATCACGTCGAACATCATCGCCACCATGCCGCCATGCACGGCGTTGTTGCCGCCGACGTGGTAGCGGCTGTACTGCACACCGACCTCGACCTCCTCGGGGGTGAAGGTCCGGATCCGCCATGGCGGCATCAGCACGCTGCCCGCGCCCGGCAGGGTCGCCACCCGCCCGGCCGGTGCTGCTCCGCCCGGCTTCTCGTGCGGGGCCAGGTAGGCGATCAGCTCATCGACCCGGTCGGCGGCGGCGTCCCAGTCCGCGACGTCCGCGGCGACAGCGAGGTCCTGAGCGCGGCGCATGGCGGTGACGAACCGCCCGAAGCCGTCCGGTTCGTCGAGCACCTGGAAGCGGGGAAACCCGCCGCGGCCGTCCTCGTCGGCATCGCCGAAGTCCGTCACCGCGGCGCCAGGACATCGCGGCGCACAATGGTCTGGTCCCGTCCCGGGCCTACCCCGATACACGAAACCGGTGCTCCGGCAAGCTCTTCCAGACGCAGCACGTAGTCGCGGGCCTTGGCCGGCAGGTCGTCGAACTCGCGCGCCCCGGAGATGTCCTCCCACCAGCCGGGCAGTTCCTCGTACACCGGCTCCGCACGCGCGATATCGCTCTGGGTCATCGGCATATCGTCGGTGCGCCTGCCGTCGACGGTGTAGCCGACGCAGACCGGGACCGTTTGCAGGCTGGACAGCACGTCGAGCTTGGTCAGAAAGTAATCGGTGATGCCGTTGACCCGGGTGGCGTAGCGGGCGATCACCGCGTCGAACCACCCGCATCGGCGCCGGCGGCCGGTGGTCACCCCCACCTCGCCGCCGGTCTTGGACAGGTACTCGCCGTGCTCGTCGAACAGTTCGGTGGGGAACGGGCCGGAGCCCACCCGGGTCGTGTACGCCTTGAGGATGCCCAGCACCGTGGTGATGCGGGTGGGCCCGATGCCGGAGCCGACGGCAGCACCACCGGCGGTCGGGTTGGACGACGTCACATAGGGGTAGGTGCCGTGGTCGACGTCGAGCAGGGTGCCCTGGGAGCCCTCCAGCAGCACCGTCTCACCGGCCTCCAGTGCGGTGCCCAGCAGCAGGCGGGTGTCGGCGATGCGGTGGGCGAAGCCCTCGGCCTGAGCCAGCAGTTCCTCGGTGACCTGGTGCGGATCCAGCGCTCTGCGGTTGTAGATCTTGACCAGCACCTGGTTCTTGAAGTCCAACGCCGCGGCGATCTTGGCGGCCAGCAGATCGGGATCGCGGACGTCGGCGACCCGGATGCCGATCCGGGCGATCTTGTCCTGGTAGCAGGGCCCGATCCCGCGGCCGGTGGTGCCGATCTTCTTGCTGCCCAGGTAACGCTCGGTGACCTTGTCGATGGCCACGTGGTAGGGCATCAGCAGGTGGGCGTCGGCGGAGATCAGCAGACCCGAGGTGTTCACGCCGCGATCCTCCAAGCCGCGCAGCTCGGTCAGCAGGACACCGGGGTCGACGACGACGCCGTTGCCGATGACGTTGGTGACCCCGGGGGTCAGGATGCCCGACGGGATGAGATGCAGGGCGAAGTTCTCCCCGGTGGGCAGGACGACGGTGTGCCCGGCGTTGTTGCCGCCCTGGTAGCGCACCACCCACTGGACCCGGCCACCGAGCAGGTCGGTGGCCTTCCCCTTGCCCTCGTCGCCCCACTGGGCGCCGATGAGGACGATTGCCGGCATGGCCTGACCCCGCTCCGCTCCTGGCTTATATGTGTCCAGCCGGTGACCTACCCTATCGGAGCGTGGCCCCGATGAAGTCCCAGATCACCGTGTTGCGCTTCGGCGGGCGGCCGGTGCCGCGTGCCCTGGGATCACTGCGGTGCCGGGACGCCGATGGGCCCGGGGCCCTCGACGAGGCCTTGAGCGAGGTCTTCGACGGAGCCTTGACGGAGGCTCGCCGGCTGGTGGTCATCGGAGCCGATACCGATCTGGCCGCCGTCCTGACCGGGCTGCTGCGCGCCGATCGACTCGACGTCGAGGTCGCCCATGCGCGCAGCTGGCTGTCCACGCGGCATGCCAC
>VERS01000170.1 GCA_018882545.1 Mycobacterium sp. | reverse complement strand
GTCCCGATCGCAACCCGGCGACCACCCACCATGTGGCGGGCAGGATCGCCGCGACGGTACCCGCGATCCAGCAGGCGTGGGCCGTCGGCAGCGAACCGGTAGCCCACGCCACGGCGCCGGCCGCCAGTGCGGTCAGCGTGACGGCGAGCAGCGTCCACCGCAGCACCTGTTTCATGACTCCCCCAGTCTGTCAGTGCGCTGTGGCAACCGACTTTCGGACCACTGGCCTTGTAATATTCGCCCCGTGTCGATGATCAATGGCCTGCCCGCCCACCCGTTCCTGGTCCATTTCGTCGTCGTCCTGGCTGTGCTGACGGCAACGCTGGCGGTGCTGTGCGCATTGTGGCCTGCGGCACGGCAGCGGCTGGTGTGGCTGGTGCTTGCTCTTGCCGTGGTGACCGCAGGTGCGACGCCCCTGACCGCCGAATCCGGTGAATGGCTCGAGCACCGCATCGACAAGACACAGTTGGTCGAGGAGCACGCCGAACTGGGCGAGACGATGATCTTCTTCGCACTCGCACTTCTGGTCGCCGCGGTGCTGCTGGTTGTGGCCCACCGCCGCCGTCTGACCGGTGCGCTGGCGGCGGGGATCGCGGTGTTCGTCATCGCCGCCTCGGGCGCGACGATGTATCAGGTGTATCGGATCGGTGATTCGGGAGCCAAGTCGGTCTGGCACGACGCGCTGACGACGACTCCTGCCGTCGCCGACAAGGACGACGACTGAGCGGACCTGCTCTCGCTCAGGGATTCTCGTGGGCGACGGCGCGATAGCCTCGGGCGCTCATCCGGTCCACCGCGGCCCGGACTATTCCGAACACCAGTCCCTGTAGGGCGGCGGCCAGGATCGCCTCCCGTCCGGACCGATTGAGATCCTTGGGATCTGGCGGACCTTCGTCGGAATCGCTCACCTGCTTCCAGACTCGGGAGAACACGGCACCCGCCAGCAGGCCGCCGGTGACGCTGGTGACGACCGACAGCGGTAGGTAAAGGGCTTTCGACAGCGCGTTCATCCCTACCCGTTTCCCGCCCGCGCGGCCGGTGAAACTTACGCGCTGATGACAGGGTCGCAAAGCCTGTGACCGTTGACTAGAACACGTTCTAGGATCGCCAGGTGAGATTCACCTTTGCCGAGGCAATGACCGATCCGAGCTTCTACATCCCGCTGGCGAAAGCCGCCGAGGACGCCGGCTATCACGCGATGACGATCCCGGACAGCATCGCCTACCCGCTTGAGTCCGACGCGAAATACCCCTACACCCCGGACGGGAATCGGGAGTTCCTCGACGGCAAAGCCTTCATCGAGACCTTCATCATCACCGCCGCCCTCGGCGCGGTGACGACGAACCTGCACTTCAACTTCTTTGTCCTCAAGCTGCCGATCCGCCCGCCGGCCCTGGTCGCCAAACAGGCCGGCTCACTGGCCGCGCTGATCGGCAACCGGGTGGGCCTGGGAGTGGGCACCAGCCCGTGGCCGGAGGACTACGAGATCATGGGCGTGCCGTTCGCCAAGCGCGGCAAGCGGATGGACGAGTGCATCGACGTCATCCGCGGCCTGACCTCCGGGGACTACTTCGAATACCACGGCGAGTTCTACGACATCCCGAAGATCAAGATGACCCCCGCGCCCACCGCGCCGATCCCCATCCTCATCGGTGGTCACGCCGACGCGGCTCTGCGCCGAGCTGCCCGCAACGACGGCTGGATGCACGGCGGCGGCACCGAGGATCTCGACGAGTTGCTGGCCACCCTCAACCGCTACCGCGCCGAGGAGGGAACCGCGGACAAGGACTTCCAGATCCACGTCATCTCGCTGGACGCCTACACCCCCGACGGGATCAAGCGCCTCGAGGACAAGGGGGTGACCGATGTCATCGTGGGCTTCCGGATTCCCTACATCAACGGGCCCGACACCGAGCCGTTGGACTCCAAGATCCGCAACCTGGAGATGTTCGCCGAAAACGTCATCGGGAAGGTGAACACCTGATCCGCAGGCCCTGACGCGCCGCCCGCGAGGGTGCACAACCGGTGAGGTTGCACGGCGTTCCTGCTAGCACGCACCCGCGCCAACCGCCGCGCGACGGTCACGACACCGCGCTACGGTCTAACCGTGGGTGGTTACCGCGACCTCTATGAGTCCAGCCTGGCAGACCCGGCGAAATTCTGGGCCGAGGCCGCCGGGGCGGTCTCCTGGACCGTGCCGCCGCGGCAGGTGCTCGACGACAGCAACCCCCCGTTCTACCGCTGGTTTCCCGACACCGAGCTCAACACCTGCGCCAATGCGCTGGACCGTCACATCGGTGAACGGGGCGACCAGCCGGCGCTGATCTACGACTCACCGGTCACCGGCTCCCGGCGAACCTATACCTATCGCGAATTACTCGACGACACAGCTTCTTTCGCCGGAGTTCTGCGCGACTTGGGCGTGGGCAAAGGTGATCGGGTGGTGCTGTACATGCCGATGATCCCGGAGGCGGTGGTGGCGATGCTGGCCTGCGCCCGCCTGGGAGCCGTGCACTCGGTGGTCTTCGGCGGATTCGCCAGCCACGAGTTGGCCACCCGCATCGACGACGCCCGGCCGGCGGTGATCGTGTCGGCCTCCTGCGGCGTCGAGCCGACCCGGGTGGTGGAGTACAAGCCGATGCTCGATCACGCCCTGCAGCGGGCATCCCATCAGCCGCGGGCGTGCGTGATCGTCCAGCGGGACCGCCACCGCTGCGACCTGGTCGCCGGCCGTGACCACGATTGGGCCGACTTGATGGCCGCCGCGACGGCTGCCGATCCGGTGCCGGTGGCCGGCACCGATCCGCTCTATGTGCTCTACACGTCGGGCACGACCGGAAGGCCCAAGGGCATCGTGCGTGACAACGGCGGTCACGCCGTGGCACTGACCTGGAGTATGCGCAACATCTACGGTGTCGGCCCCGGGGAGGTGTTCTGGGCGGCCTCCGACGTCGGCTGGGTGGTCGGCCACTCCTATATCGTCTACGGTCCGTTGCTGGTCGGCGCCACGACGGTGCTCTACGAAGGCAAACCCGTCGGCACCCCCGACCCCGGTGCATTCTGGCGGGTGGTAGCCGAGCACCGGGTCAACGTGCTGTTCTCCGCGCCGACTGCGCTGCGGGCCATCCGCAAGGAGGACCCGCAAGGGTCCCATATCGCGCACTACGACCTGTCCTCGTTGCGGTACCTGTTCCAGGCCGGCGAGCGGCTCGATCCCGACACCTACGAGTGGGCCACGGCGGCCCTGGGTGTCCCGGTTGTCGACCACTGGTGGCAAACCGAAACAGGGTGGTCGATCGCCGCCAATCCCGTTGGTATTGAGCACCTCCCGTTGAAGGCGGGATCACCGACCGTTGCGATGCCGGGCTACGATGTGCAGATCCTGCACCCGGACGGGTCGGGATGCCGGCGCGGCGAGGAGGGCGCCATCTGCATCCGGTTGCCGCTTCCGCCCGGAACGCTACCGACGCTGTGGGGCGACGACGCCCGGTTCGAGGCGTCCTACCTGTGCGAGCACCCGGGTTTCTATCTGACCGGCGACGGCGGGTATCTCGACGACGACGGCTACCTGTTCGTGATGGGGCGCATCGACGACGTCATCAACGTCGCCGGCCACCGGCTGTCGACGGGTGCGATCGAGGCGGTGATCGCCTCGCATCCGGCGGTGGCGGAGTGCGCGGTCATCGGGGTGGCCGAGGAGGTCAAGGGCCAGGTGCCCCGCGCCCTGGTTGTGCTCAAGTCGGGGGTCTCAGGTGACGGTTTGGAGGCGGAACTGGTTGCTGCCGTGAGACATTCCATCGGCGCGGTGGCCTGCTTCAACGCGGTGGACGTGGTGCCCGCGCTGCCCAAGACCCGCTCGGGGAAGATCCTGCGCAAGACCATGCGGGGTATCGCCGACGGACACGACGAACCGGTGCCCTCCACCATCGAGGATCCGGCGGTGCTCGATGCGCTGCGGCCCATCCTGCGGCCCATCCTGCGTGGCCCGAATTGACCTACGGAGGTGGGCAAGACGACGTCCTGGCCGCACATACGTCCGCCGGCGGCCATCGCGGTCAGTTGCTCAGTGGCGATGTACTGTGCGGATGTTTTCACTGCTGCCAGATGTTCGCACCGACTTCGATCATCGAATGGGTCGATCCGGATGATGCGGGGGTCGGTCAGACCGCACTATGCCCGCCCTGCGGCATCGACTCGGTGATCGGATCCTGTTCGGGTTACCCGATCACCGCCGACTTCCTGAATCGTATGCAGCTGCACTGGTTTGGGATCGACTAGGCCGGGCGGGGCTTCAGCACCGTGTCGGCCGGGCGGTTTCGCTGCGTGCGGCTACTGCGGTGACTCCCATCCGACGTCCGCGGGATTCTTGTCCGGACGAAGCCCCCGCCAACTCGGATGCCGCAGGCGGCCGTCGGATGTCAACTCCCCGTAGCGCACCTCGCCGACGAGTTCGGGCCGAACGTAGGTGACGTCCTTGGTCTCCTGCCGAGGCAGCGCGGGGTGGAACGGTGAGGAGTCGGTGTGCAGCGGAGCCAGGGTGGTCTTGAGCGCGGCCAGGTCCTTCTCGGTGAAGCCGGTGCCGACCCGACCGATGAAGCGCAGTCCGCCGTCGGCGGGAATCCCGAGCAGCAGTGCGCCGATTCCGCTGGAACGCCCACCCTCGCCCTTGCGCCAGCCGCCGATCACCGCTTCCTGGGTGTTCCAGTTCTTGTCCTTGATCCACGCCGCCGAACGTCGCCCCGGCTGGTAGGTGGAGTCCCACCGCTTGGCCACCACGCCCTCCCATTTCCGCTTGCGGGAGTAGGCCAGCGCCGCCGGGCCGTCGCCGTCGAGCAGTGCGGGAACGATGAGACCGGTTGCCTGCGCGAAGGTCTCCAACACCCGCCGACGATCCCGGTATTTCGTCCGCAGCAGGGACCGGCCGTCCAGGCTCAGAATGTCGAACGCCCAGAACTGGACCCGGTTGGCGCGGGCACGGTTCTGCATCTCGCTGAAGCTGGGTACGCCATGCTCGTCGAGGGCCACGACCTCACCGTCGAGGATCACGTGATGCTCCCCGAGGTCGGAGGCCAGGGTGCGAAGTTGCGGGTACTCGCCGGTGACGTCACGGCCGTTGCGGGTCTGCAGTTGCAGCCGTCCGCGGTCAACCTCCACCAGCATGCGGTAGCCGTCGAACTTGCCCTCGAACGCCCAGTTCGTGTGGGTCAGCCTGGCCACCGAACCGAGGGTGGCCAGCATCGGCGCCAGATCCCGCACATGGTCGTCGGGCTGCTCTTTCATCCGATGCGCCAGCCACTGGTCGCCGTTGGTCTGGATCAGGGCGTAGCGGCCCGCGACCCGCTGGCCCCGTAGGTCCACGACCACCTCGCCGCCTTTGCCGCCCTGTCGGTCGCCGAGATTGAACTTCTCGGCGGTGTAGGTGCCGCTGTCCCAGATGGCAACCTTGCCCGCCCCGTACTCCCCCTTGGGGATGGCGCCCTCGAAGGTGGCGTACTCCAGTGGATGGTCCTCGGTGTGCACCGCAAGGTGATTGACCGCAGGGGTGTCGGGCAGGTTCTTGGGCAGCGCCCAGGACACCAGCACACCGCCGTGTTCGAGCCGGAAGTCGTAGTGCAGCCGGCGCGCTCGGTGTTCCTGGATGACGAACCGGTCGTTGTTGCCCAACACCGGAGCCGACGTCGGCACCGGCTCAGGTGTTCTGGTCGCATCCCGCTTGCCGCGGTGGGCGGTG
>VERS01000169.1 GCA_018882545.1 Mycobacterium sp. | reverse complement strand
GGACAGGTGGGTACGGTACGGATATGGCCCCGGTCAACGGCGCGGTCTCGCACTGGTTCGACCACCTTCCCACCCCGCGCCCCGGACTGCCCGGTGACCGCGACGCCGACGTCGGCATCGTCGGCGCCGGCTATACCGGACTGTGGACCGCCTACTACCTCAAACAGGCCGACCCCGGTCTGCGAATAACCTTGCTGGAAGCCCGTTTCGCTGGTTTCGGCGCCTCCGGCCGCAACGGTGGGTGGCTGTCGGGCCTGCCGCCCGGCCACCGCGGCCTGCTGGCCAAGACCCATGGCCGGGGCAACGTCATCGCCTGGCAGCACCTGCTCAACGAAGCCGTCGACGAGGTGATCGGCGTCGCGGCCCGGGAAGGCATCGACGCCGACATCGTCAAGGGCGGCAACCTCGAAGTCGCCCGCAACTCCGCCCAGGCCGAACGACTCAACGAGGAAGTCGCTGAAGACCGCCGCTGGGGGGTCCAGGATGTGGCCATCCTCACTGCCGCCGAGGCCCGGCAGCGAGTCAACGTCGACAGTCTCGTCCTCGGTTCGTTCAACCCGCACTGCGCGCGGATCCAGCCCGCCAGACTCGCGCGCGGACTGGCCGATGTGGCCGAACGCCTCGGCGCCACCCTCCACGAACAAACCCCTGTCACCCGCCTCGAATCCGGCCGCGCAGTCACCCCGCACGGAACCCTGCGCGCCCCGCTGATCATCCGCGCCACCGAAGGCTTCACCGCCCGCATGGCCGGACTGCGTCGGCGATGGCTGCCGATGAACAGCGCAATGATCGCCACCGAGCCTCTGCCGCAACACCTCTGGAACGAGATCGGCTGGGTCAATCGCGAAACCCTCGGCGACCTGGCGCACGGCTTCTTCTACGCCCAGCGCACCGCCGACGACCGCATCGCCCTGGGCGGCCGGGCAATTCCCTACCGTTACGCCTCCCGCGTCGACCGCGACGGGGCCGTCGGCCAGGACACCATCGACTACCTCACCGGAGTGCTCAACACCGTCCTGCCGCAGACCCGCGGCATCCCGATCGCGCACGGTTGGTGCGGTGTGCTTGCGGTGCCCCGGGACTGGACCGCCGGCATCCGCCTGGACCCGGTCACCGGACTCGGTGAGGCCGGTGGTTACGTCGGCCACGGCGTCACCGCCACCAATCTCGCCGGACGCACACTGGCCGATCTGATCCTCAAGCGCAGCACCGAACTGACCGCCATGCCCTGGGTGAACCACCAATCGAAGGCCTGGGAACCCGAGCCCTTGCGCTGGCTGGGAGTCCGCGGTCTCTACACCGCCTACAAACTCGCCGACCGTCACGAGTCCCACGGACGCGCGACTACCTCCCCGATCGCGGCGTTGGCCGACCGCATCACCGGACGCCCCTGAGGTATGGCCGCCAGTCGCACCCTGACCTTCCCGGGGCCGGTCAGCCCCGGCCACACTCTCGCCCCGCACCGCCGCGGCCCTGCCGACCCGTGCCTGCAGATCCTCGACGGCGCGATCTGGCGCACCAGCCTGCAGCGCAGCGGCCCGGTGGCCGCCCGCATCAGCCGCGACGCGCCCGACACGGTGCACTGTCAGGCCTGGGGCGACGGTGCCGAAGAGTTCTGCGACAACCTGCCGGCCCTGCTCGGTGCCGACGACGACGCCGCCGGGTTCCGGCCCGCACACCCCACCGTCGCGTTAGCCCACCGACGCGTCCCCCATCTGCGTATCGGCCGGACCGGCCGGGTGCTGGAGGCACTGATTCCCGCAGTCCTGGAACAGCGTGTCCAGGGCGTCGACTCGTTTCGGGCCTGGCGCCTGCTGGTGACCCGATACGGAACCCCGGCACCCGGCCCCGCCCCGGCCCGGATGCGGGTACCACCACCGGCCCAGGTGTGGCGGACCATCCCGTCGTGGGAGTTCCACCGCGCCAACGTCGATCCGGGCCGGGCCCGCACCATCGTCGGGTGCGCTGCCCGTGGCGAGGCTCTCGAGCGCGTCACCTCCGGTGACACCCTCACCTCATTACCCGGGGTGGGGGTCTGGACCGCGGCCGAGACGGCTCAGCGCGCACTCGGCGATCCCGACGCGCTCTCCGTCGGCGACTACCACCTCGCGTCCATGATCGGCTGGACCCTGTTGGGCCGGCCCATCGACGACGACGCCATGGTGGACCTGCTGGAGCCGATGCGGCCGCATCGCTACCGCGTGGTGCGACTGCTGGAGGTCAGCCGACTGGCCCACCTGCCGCGCCGCGGGCCGCGACTGCCGGTGCAGCGCATCAGCGGACTGTGAAGCCAGACCCGGGGGCTATTTGTCCTCGACGAAGGTGACCCGCTCTATCTCGACGACGACTTCCTCACGGCGACCGAACAGCACCGGGTACAGCGCACCGGCCAGCGCCGCCCCGACCAGCGGAGCCAGCCAGAACAACCACAGCTGACCGGGGGCTCCGGCACCGTTGAAGAAGGCGACGCCGGTGGAGCGCGCCGGGTTGACCGAGGTGTTGGAGATCGGGATGGAGATCAGGTGAATCAGGGTCAGGCACAGCCCGATCGACAGCCCGGCAAAGCCCTTGGGCGCCCGGTCGTCGGTGGAGCCCAGGATCACCATCAGGAACACGAAGGTGAGCAACACCTCGGCGACCAGCACCGCCCCCATGGAGTACAGGAACGGTGAGTTCTCGCCGTAGCCGTTGGCTGCCATATTGCCCACGGCGTTCCACTTCGGCCGACCCTTGGCGATGAAGTAGAGCGTCCCGCCCGCCACCAGTCCGCCGAGCACCTGCGCCAGCCAGTAGCCCGGGACCGCGGCCCACTCGACCCGCTTGGCGATGGCCGCCCCGAGGGTGACCGCCGGGTTGAAATGCCCGCCGGAGATCACGCCGAAGGCATACACCCCGGTCAGCACGGTCAGGCCGAAGGCCAGCGCGACGCCCAGGTAACCGATACCGACCGAGCCGTCGCCGGCCGGGTTGGCGGCGTAGATGGCTGCCCCGCAGCCGCCGAACACCAACCAGAACGTGCCGATGAACTCCGCCGTCAGGCGGTGCGACATCGTGGGGGCAGTCATCTGTCTGTCTCCTCACTCCCAGTGCTCTTGGCCTCTTGGCACTCTCAGCCTCTTGGCCTCTTGGCCGTCCGCCACGTCGATCGGACGGCGTGCCGTCAGGGTCTCATCCGCCGCCCTGTTTCGGCGTACGGTTTTGCTGAATCTCCACCGGATCGAGACGCGCTCGGCTGCCCCGGCGAACGGCGGTTGACGGCAGCACCCGCACGCCCCTCGGCAGCCGGAATTAGGTAACCCTAAGTTGGCATTTCGCCGCAGCGTGCATATCGTTTCAGGTACCTGCCGAGACCTGGTGAACCCACCATGCGGCCTCGACACGGAGACCATGGCCGCCGTTCGCCGACGCACGGTGGAAACCCGACGGTACGTGGCGGGCCACCAGCAACACTTGCGCCGCCGCGCGACATGTGAAGGTCAGGTGCGTATGCCAGCAAGTGTCGGGCTCTACAACCCCGTCTACGAGCACGACGCGTGCGGGGTGGCGATGATCGTCGACATGCACGGCCGGCGTAGCCGCGACATCGTGGACAAGGCCATCACCGCCCTGCTCAACCTCGAGCACCGCGGTGCCGCCGGCGCCGAACAGCACAGCGGCGACGGAGCCGGGATCATGATCCAGGTTCCCGACCGTTTCCTGCGCGCGGTGTGTGCCGAACAGGCCGGTTTCGACCTTCCGCCCGAGGGGTCCTACGCCACCGGTATCGCATTCCTGCCGCAGTCCGCGCGCGACGCCGCCCTGGCCGTCGAGGCGTTGGAGAAGATCGTCGAGTCCGAGGGCATGACCGTGCTGGGCTGGCGTGACGTGCCCACCGACGACTCATCCTTGGGCGCGCTGGCCCGCGACGCCATGCCGACTTTCCGACAGTTGTTCATCGGCTGGGGCGAGCGAAGCGACGGGATGAACGACCGGGGCGAGGGAAGCGACGGGATGACCCTGAGCGCCTCGGGTCTGGAGTTGGAGCGGCGGGCCTACGTGATCCGCAAGCGGGCCGAGCACGAGCTGGGCACCAAGGGACCCGGCCAGGACGGACCCGGCCGGGAAACCGTCTACTTCCCCAGCCTCTCCGGAAAGACCCTGATCTACAAGGGCATGCTCACCACCCCGCAACTCAAGGCGTTCTACCTCGATCTGCAGGACGAGCGGATGGAGAGCGCGCTGGGTATCGTGCACTCCCGGTTCTCCACCAACACCTTCCCGTCCTGGCCGCTGGCGCATCCGTTCCGGCGCATCGCCCACAACGGTGAGATCAACACCGTCACCGGCAACGAGAATTGGATGCGCGCCCGCGAGGCGCTGATCGACACCGATGTTTTCGGCGCCGACGTGGAGAAGGTTTTCCCGGTCTGCACCCCCGGCGCTTCGGACAGCGCCCGCTTCGACGAGGTGCTGGAACTGCTGCACCTCGGCGGGCGCAGCCTGCCGCACGCGGTGCTGATGATGATCCCCGAAGCCTGGGAGCGCAACGAGAATATGGATCCCGCGCGGCGGGCGTTCTACGCCTATCACGCCGCGCTGATGGAGCCGTGGGACGGCCCGGCGTCGGTGTGCTTCTCCGACGGCACCGTCGTCGGTGCGGTGCTCGACCGCAACGGCCTGCGTCCGTCGCGCATCTGGGTGACCGACGACGACCTGGTGGTGATGGCCTCCGAGGTCGGCGTGCTGGGTATCGAGCCGTCGAAGGTGGTCAAGCGGATGCGGCTGCAGCCGGGCCGGATGTTCCTGGTGGACACCGCGCAGGGCCGGATCATCTCCGACGAGGAGATCAAGACCGAACTGGCCGCCGAGCATCCCTACGCGCAGTGGCTCGAGGCCGAGCAGTTCCACCTCGACGACCTGCCGCAGGGCCCCTACATCCGGATGCCGCACCACCGGGTTGTGTTGCGGCAGCAGGCTTTCGGCTACACCTACGAGGAACTCAACCTGCTGGTCGCTCCGATGGCGCGCACCGGTGTCGAGGCACTCGGCTCGATGGGCACCGATACCCCGATCGCGGTGCTGTCGGCCCGGCCGCGGATGCTCTTCGACTACTTCCAGCAGTTGTTCGCCCAGGTGACCAACCCGCCGCTGGACGCCATCCGTGAGGAGGTCGTCACCAGCATCTCGGCGACCCTGGGGCCGGAAAGCGATCTGCTGAACCCGACTCCGGAGTCCTGCCATCAGATCCTGCTGCCGCAGCCGATCCTGCGGAACCACGAACTGGCCAAGCTGGTCAACCTCAATCCCGACGACGAGGTGCACGGCTACAAGCACGGCATGCGCTCGGCCGTCATCAGCTGTCTGTACCCGGTCGCCAAGGGCGGCGAGGGTCTGCGTCGCGCACTCGATGACATTCGCGATGAGGCATCCCGCGCCATCGCCGACGGCGCCAGGATCCTGATCCTGTCCGACCGTGAGTCCAACCCGACGATGGCGCCGATCCCGTCGCTGCTTTCGGTGTCGGCGGTGCACCACCATCTGGTGCGCGAGCGCACCCGGACCCAGGTGGGTCTGGTCGTCGAGGCCGGCGATGCCCGCGAGGTTCACCACATGGCGATGCTGATCGGCTTCGGCGCCGGGGCGATCAACCCCTACATGGCCTTCGAGTCGATCAGCGACATGATCGACCGCGGTGTGCTGCAGGACATCGACCGTGAGAAGGCCCTGCAGAACTACATCAAGGCTGCCGGCAAG
>VERS01000168.1 GCA_018882545.1 Mycobacterium sp. | reverse complement strand
TGGCGCTGCCGGAACTGCTGCGCGACGCCGGTTACCAGACGCTCATGGCGGGCAAGTGGCATCTGGGCCGCACGATCGACAGGTCTCCGTGGGCACGGGGATTCGACCGCTCCTTCGCCCTGTTGCCCGCCGGTGCCAGCCATTACGGCACCGTTCTGGGAGGCGGGTTGGCGGCCGCGCCGGCGATTTTCACCGAAGACGATCAGTTCGTCACGGTAGCGGAGGACTTCTACTCCTCGGATGCCTACACCGACATGCTGCTGCGGTTTCTGCGCGAACGTGCCCCGGGCCGGCAGGACGCGCCCTTCTTCGCCTATCTGCCCTTCCAGGCGCCCCACTGGCCGCTGCAGGCGCCGTGGGACGTCATCGCCACCTACCGCGGCCGCTACGACGCCGGACCGGACGCACTGCGCGAGGAGCGACTGGCGGCGCTGACCCGACTGGGCCTGTGCCCTCCCGATGTCGAGCCGCACCCTGTGGTGGCCGACGGCACCCCCGAGTGGGCGGATATGACCGACGAGCAGCGCGCGGTGTCCGCGCGCACCATGGAGGTTTACGCGGCCATGGTGGACAGGATGGACTGGAACATCGGCCGGGTGATCGACTACCTCGACGGCACCGGCGAGCTGGACGACACCGTCGTGATCTTTCTGTCGGACAACGGCGCGGAGGGGACGATCGTCGAGGCAATGCCGTTGCGCGGCGCCGAAATCGCGGCGTTCGTCGCGCGGTATTGCGACAACAGCCTCGACAACATCGGCGGTCCCACCTCCTACACCTGGTACGGCCCGCGCTGGGCGCAGGCCGCGACCGCGCCGTCGCGTCTGCACAAGGCCTTCACCACCGAGGGCGGGATCCGGGTGCCGGGCTTCATCACCTGGCCGGGCTTTTCCCGACAGGGGGAGATCGGCTCGGCGTTCACCACCGTCATGGACATCGCCCCGACCGTGCTCGAGCTTGCCGGCGCCGCCCATCCCGGCACCGCGTACCGGGGTCGAGAGGTGGAGCCCATGCGCGGCCGATCGATGCTGCCCTACCTGTCCGGACAGACCGACGTGGTGCACGATGCCGACACCGGCACCGGGTGGGAGTTGTTCGGCCGCCGCGCTATTCGCCAGGGTGACTGGAAGGCGCTGTACCTGCCCGCGCCGTACGGCCCGGGTGCCTGGCAGCTCTATGACCTGTCACGCGATCCCGGCGAGGTCCACGACCTGGCCGCCTCCCAGCCCGACAAACTGGCCGACCTGCTCGAGCTGTGGGACCGCTACGTTGAGGACAACGGCGTGATCCTCGGGCACGTGTCGGTCTACGAGGTCGAGGTATAGGGAATTGGCGGCTTCGCCGACTGCTGCCCGGCGTCGTCGGCCTGCATCCAGCGTCGACCGACGAGGCCCTGGCGGAGAGCGGATGCCGGTAGTAATTCACCGACATGAGCGGATCCGAAAGATTTGAGAGGCCAGGTGACGAGAACGGCCTCCGCTGGTGTATCCGCGGTACGCCGGGCTACATCATTTGCACCATAATGCGCGTCCGACAAACACATTGTTTGCCCGATGCTCCCCCCTGGTGCGGGCCATAACGTTGTTGTCATCAGGTCCGAACGGACCCGCAGACGACACGAAAGAGGCCCACCGTGAACACCACCACCGCCACCAAGAAGTTCGCCCTCGCCACCCTGGCCGCCCCCGTGCTGGCAGCCCTGGCGATCGGCATGGCCGGTGCAGCTCACGCCGACAACGAAACCGCCAACCACCCCATTAACAATCGGGTGAATTCCTACACTGGCCAACAGTCTGGAACTGCAACTGCGGCGCACAGCGAAGTCCCAAGTGCAATCAGGGGCGGCGGGGCGGGATGCGCGACCGCGGGTGCGAACACGCAAGGCCGCGCGACCGTAATTCGCTCCAACGCCGCCCCGCGGCTGGAATCACCGCACCCCGGCTATGTGCACATGATTGGTGACGAGCCCGAGATCGACAAATGGACCAACAACGTCACCAAGTACTTGAATTACGGCAATTTCATCGGCGGGTAAGACAACGCGTGACGAGTTCACTGCGCGCACATGGGCGCCCAACGCCCCGTAGCGATCGGCCTCCCAGTCGGGAAGCCGCGCGAGGCCGGCCCCCCGGTATCTGACACAGCACCCGACGGGCCAGTGCTCAACGGTGATGCCGGGCATGGGGAAGTCGTCGGGGTTGCCCGTCGCCAGGCGCGCGTCGATGCCCGTGGCGGCGGCGGCGATGAGGCAGTCGGCTTGGTGCAGGGTGATACCGCGTCCGGCGAACTCCCGACGCCACTGTCCGGCGCGACTTCCTTCGGACGGGCCCAGTGGTGCACACCGCAACCCGCGCACGAGCTGTTGGGCGATGGCCTCCTCGCCGGGAAGCAGTCCGCGCCAGATCTCCTCGATCGAGATCGCACAGGTCCACGGCTCGTCACCCTGGCGGCGCAGAGTGCGTAGTCGGTCGCCCGCCGGACGGCCGCGGAGGGCGTCGATGAGAACGGTCGAGTCGAGCAGGACCCTTCCCATCTCAGCCGGTGCGACGCTGGTCGGCCCGCTGCCGGCGGACCCGGGATCGGCATCCCACTCGTGGCCCTGGTCGGGGATGGCCCCAAGCGCTGCCTCGATATCGTCCCAGCGCCGCTCATCGTCGAGTCCCCGGCGAATCAACTCCGCCCGCAGGCCAGATCGCCGGCCGGGAGCTGCAAGCGGCGCGCGGCCTGGAGCGGTGTGGCGGTGGGACTGCGCACGATTCACCAGCGTTGACATCGCATTACACTGTCCACATGTCCGTTAATGTCTCCGTTCGCCTTGATGACCGTCTGGCCGAGCGACTGCGCCTTCGCGCTCGCGCGGCCGGCGAGACACTGTCCGACCGGCTGCGCCGCTACGCGGAGGAGGGTGCACGGCGCGACGAGCACCCGATGATCACCTTTCGTGATGGCCCGACCGGCCGGCGGGCCGGGGTGATCGGCGGACCGGACGTGTGGGAAATAGCGATGTGGATCGACGATCTCGGGCCGGTTGCGGACGCGGCCGCGGAGCTGATCGCAGACCGGCCGATAACGCGGGCGCAGGTCGATGCTGCATTGGCTTACCGCGCCGCCTACCCGGAGGAGACCCAGGCGCGAATCGATCTTCACCGTGATGCGACGGCTGCCGCCGATTCGCGGTGAAGGTGCTGTTGGACGAGATGTATCCGGCCAGGTTTGCGGTGGCGCTGCGCGCGGAGGGCATCGAGGCGGTCACGGTCGCCGAACTCGGCCTGGCCGGCGGCGCAGACCCTGATGTGTTCGCTGCTGCCCTTGCTGACGGCTTCACCCTGGTGACAGAGAATGTCGGCGATTTCACGCGACTCGCAGCCGAACACAACACCGCTGGTGGGCATCATCATGGGCTTCTGATTGCGCTTTCATCCCGGTTTTCCCGCCAACCTGCCGGATCCGCAGCGTTGGTCTCCGCGGTCAGAGAGGCCACCCAGCAGCCGTTGGCCGATCGAGTCGTCTACTTGAAACAGCCAAACTGAGTATCGGTCACCCGGCCGCGCGGCAAGACGTCGGCTTAGGCTGTCGGCCATGCCGGAAAGTCGCGGCCGCCGCGGGCAAAAGAAGGTTCGATCGAAGCCGCGTCGACCACCGTGGGCGTTCCAGCCGCCGCCGGGCGAGCCGCCGCTCCTGGGGGATGTCCGCCGGGCGCTGGCCGATCCCGACCCCCTGCACATGCTGTCTCTGGTGAGCACGTTGATGTATGTGACCGATCCCCGCCGTGACAGCCCCTTCGCCGGCCCGGATGCGCCGACGTCCATGCCGCGCGACGAGCTCGTTGCCACCTTTATCGATGTCGTATGCCCGGAGACGTCGGGGCTGCTGGCGGTGTTCGCCGCGATGATCGGCGACGACGATGTGCTGCGGGCGCGGATTCGGCGAGAACTCAACGGGCGCCCGCGACTCGAGCCCGCGTGGCTGTCCGATCTCGCCGCGGTCGGGGTCAACCGGGCGATGGTGATGAGCCACGTTCTCGGCGACGGCGACAACATCATGCTCGGGGTGGACCTGCCGGCGGGCCGGGAGTTCACCTGCACGGTCTACGTCGATCACAACGTCGGAACACTCGTCAAAGACGCCTTCACGATCTCAGAGCCGTTCGCCACGGTTCTGGCCAAGTACCAGCAGATCAACGATGACCCCGATACGACGTGGGAGGACATCGGCTTCGCCGACGCCCGGGCGAGGATCGAGGAGGCGATCAACGCGGCCGCCATCACCTGGCCGCCTTTCGAGACCGAGAGCTGGCCGGCCTGCCGCGCTCTGATCGAGTGGCTGATCCGGGACCTGCCAGCCGGAAAGTCGAATTGGTCTCGGCAGCAGTGGGATGAGAAGGCCCTCGTTGATCTCAGTGATGAGTTCTTCCGATCCGAAGTCGGCTCTGGGCTGGACGACCCGGACCGGCGCGGCCTGCTGGAGTCGCTGCTGTGGTTCGCCACCGACTACAGCACCGGTGATCCGCTTCGCTGGAGCCCAGTGAAAGTCGAACTGCTCCTTGCCGATTGGCTGCCGCGCAAAGTGCTGGCGCCGGCGGAGTATCTGGCCCTCGCCCCCGAACTCCTGCGCGCCTTCATCGCCTTCGTCCACGACAAGGCTGGTATCCGCTCCGATCTCACCAGCCAGGCGATCGCCGCGGTCGACCAGTGGGAACCGGAGTTCCAACGCATCATCCGGTCGGACAGACCGCAGGGTGTCGACGCGGTTCTGGCCGCGCTGGGCCTTGGTGACGACACCGACCGCGACATTGACCTCAGCGTCGCCGACATCATGCTCGAACACCTGGAGACTGCCGTCGGTAGCCGGGCCGCCCTCGACGAACTGGATGACCACCCTTTGCCCGACGAGCAGTTCCGCTGGGAGGACGTGCCCCCGGACATCGCAGAGCGCGTGCGGGAGATTCTCGAGTTGACCGATCGTTGCTGTAAGGACTTGCTCGACACCGAGTATCGCACCGCCTCCAGGCGCTTACTCGCTCGCTTCGCGTCCTCTCCGGAGCTGTTCCGCCGCAAGGGAAAGCCGCAGACCACCGCCGCGGCGATCGTATGGATCGTCGGCAAGGTCAACGACCTCTTCCATGACGGCCACCTACAGGTCAAGGAACTGATGAGCTACTTCGGCCTGACCGGCAGCGTGTCCCAACGCGCTGAGACACTGATGCGGGGTGCCGGATTCTCCTACGCCAGTTACGACTTGAGCCTGACATCGCCGCAGTACCTGGTCTCGACCAGGCGCCGGCGGATCATCGAGTTACGCGATCGGTACAAGGCGGCCGACTTCTGAGCGATATCGCTGCAGGAGCGGTTGGGGTAAGGAGTGCCGACGCCGGCGGATCAGCCAGGTCTTCCGGCGCGTTCGGCGAAGGCGTCGATCGCAGCGAGGACCTCGGGTGAGCGCCAGACGCGGTTGCGTGCTCTGCTCCGAGCGCGCCGTGATCCTGTCGGTCCAGCTCGCGCGGATGCCCCGCAGTTCGGCGGTCAACTCGCGCCCGTTGGCGATCGCCAGGGTGTCACGCTCGGTGAAGGCGATGAGGTCGTCGATCGCGCCGGGCACCAACTCCGAACGTGAGCCGACGAACGTCGCCCCGATGGGAGTGCTACCGCCGCCGATCCACACCGGCTCCTTCCTGAATTCACCCGGAGTGTGGCGCGGCTGTTTGGCCATCAACGCACGGTGCATCGCCACGATGGGCTCGGCGTCGACTCGAGTTCGGCATCGAAT
>VERS01000167.1 GCA_018882545.1 Mycobacterium sp. | reverse complement strand
GTCTGGCGATGCGACCGGCGTCACGTCCGGCGTCCGCTCCACCGCCGGCCAGCAGGCGCCCGTCGGTCGACGTCACCACGGTCGTCGCCGAGAGCGCCCGACTGAGGAGGTCGACCAGCGCCGGAATACCCCCCCGCAACGTCTCGCGGGCCAACTGCTCCTGGAGCTCGACGGTGCGCTGCACCGACTTGATCTGGTCGGCGTTGATCGCGTCGATCACCGACCGGGTGATGGCAATGAACGGGGTTGACGCCGGAACCCGCAGCACCGGCAGCCCGAGTTCGTTTCCGGCGGCGACTATGCCCTCGGGCACCTGCTGAAAACTGGTGCCCGTGTCGAAGGCCAGGGCAGCAGCGTCGGCGGACACCAGGCGCGAAACATAGTCAGATTGGGCGCGGGTCGTTCGACCGACGTTGATTCCGGTCGTCATCACCAGCTCTCCGCCGGACAGGTAGGGCGCGGGATCGGCAAGTTCGATGGCATGGGCCCATCGGATTGCCCGGTTGACGCCAGCGGCGCCGGCCACCACGGTCAGTCCGAGGTCGGGCTGGCGGGCCAGCCAGCCAACGGTGATCATCAGCGGCAGGTGCTCGGGTGCTCGACGGAGACGGTGTCAGCGGAGAACATCGCGGCGATCGTCACCGGTGTCGTCATGGTCCCTGATCCTGCGGCAGGGCGGGCGGCGCCAGCCGGTAGCTGACCGGCGTGGCAGAGAGGTCCACCGGGTTGGCGACCTGCGGGGTGGGGGTGCCCGGCACTGCGACCGTCGGGTGCAGGCCCAGGCGCTCGGCGAAGGCGAATGCTTCGGCCAGGTCGTTGATCGGGCCGGCCGGAACGCCGGCCTCGGCCAGCACCTCGTTCCAATGGTCGGCCCCGCGGGTGGCCAAGACTCGGCCGAGAATGGCGCACAGCGTGTCGCGGTGTGCCACCCGGTCGGAGTTGGTGGCGAAGCGGTGGTCGCTGATGAGCTCCGGGATGCCCAGCCGGTCGGCGATCGCGGCGAATTGCCTGTCGTTGCCCACTGCCAGGGCGATCGGCCGGTCTGCGGTCTGGAAGGTCTCGTACGGCGCGATGCTGGGGTGCCGGTTGCCCATGATGCCGGGCACCGCGCCAGCTCCCAGGTATCCGGAGGCCTGGTTGACCATCGAGGACAGCAGCGAGGACAGCAGGTTGGTGTCGACCCGCTGACCTTCGCCGGTTCGGTCGCGGTGGTGCAGGGCGGCCAGGATTCCGGACAGGGCGTGCAGCCCGGTCAGGACATCCACCAGCGCCACGCCGACCTTGGTGGGCGACCCGGGCGCCGGTCCGGTCACGCTCATGAGGCCGCCGACGGCCTGCACCAGCAGGTCGTAACCGGGCAGCGCCGCACCGCCGTCGTGTCCGAAACCGGTTATGGCGCAGTAGATCAAGTCTGGCCGGATGTTACGTAGATCTTCGTAGCCCAAGCCCAGGCGCTCCATGGTGCCGGGCCGGAAGTTCTCCACCACGATGTCGGCGCCGGCGACCATGTCGCGGATCCGTGCTGCGCCCTGCGGTGTGGACAGATCCACGGTGACCGACCGCTTGTTGCGGTTGATGGCGTTGAAGTAGGTCGCCACACCCTGCCCGTCGTACGGCGGGCCCCAGGCCCGGGTGTCGTCGCCGACGCCGGGCCGTTCGACTTTGATCACTTCGGCGCCGTAGTCACCCAGGAGCATGGTGGCGTACGGCCCGGCCAGCACCCGACTTAAGTCGACGACGACGACGCCGTCCAGGGCCCCCCGACTCATCCCCCCGGTGTCCTGCCGTCGCCGGGCGTCCCGCCGCGCAGGTAGACCGTTGTGGTGTGGGTGAAGAACTCCCGGGCCGCAGCGCCCTGTTCCTTGGGGCCCAGGCCGCTCTTCTTGGCCCCGCCGAACGGCACATGCGGGTCCGCGCCGGCCGATTCGGAGTTGACGTGCAGCACCCCCACATCAATGCACTCCATGGCCTGCAGCACCCGGGTCAGGTCCTGAGTGAATACCGCTGCACTCAAACCGAATTCGCTGTCATTGGCCAGAGCGAAAGCCTCCTCGGCGCCACCGGCCCGCCGGACCGTCAGCACCGGCCTGAACAACTCGTCGGTCCAGATGTCCGCCGGTCCGGTGAGTTCGACGACGGTCGGCGCGACGAAGTAGCCCTGCGCCAACGGCCCATCGCGGTAGGCTCCGCCGCCGGCCAGCACCGCCGCCCCCTGAGCCTTCGCTGTGTTGATCCCGGCGGTGATTGACAACTGCGCGGAACCGGCGATGACCGGACCCATCTGGGTGCGGTCGTCGGTGGGGTCACCCACCGCCAGGGAGTCGGCGCGCCCGATCAGCGCGGCGATGAACTTGTCGGCGATGCCGTCGGTGACGATCAGTCGCGATGTTGCGGTGCACTTTTGGCCGGTACTGCGGAAGGCGCCCAGCAGCACCTGTTCGAGGGCCACCTCGAAGTCAGCGTCGTCGAGGACCACGGCGGCGTTCTTCCCGCCCATCTCGGCCTGCACCGGCACCCCCCGGGCTGCTGCCGCGGCAGCGATCCGTCGGCCCACCCCGGTACTGCCGGTGAAGGTGATCGCCGCGACCTCGCTGTGGCCGACGATCGCGTCCCCGACTCCGGCATCACCCACCACCAGGTTCAGCACACCTGGGGGCAGGCCGGACAGGGTCAGGGCTTCGGCCAGCCGGGTCGCGAGCAGGGGAACCGAACTGGCCGGTTTCCACACCACCGTGTTGCCGTGCACCAGGGCCGGCGCAATCTTCCAGGCCGGGATGGCGATCGGGAAGTTGAACGGAGTGATCACCCCCACCACGCCGACGGGTTTGCGGGTCACCAGGATCTGCTCACCGGCCCGCGGCGAGGCGAAGATCTCACCGGCGACCCGGTCCCCCTCGCCGGAGTAGTAGCGCAGGATCTGTGCGGCGCGGCGTACCTCGCCGACACCTTCCAGCCGGGTCTTGCCCTCCTCGATCGACAGTTCCAGACCCCACTGCTCGGCGTTGGCATCGACGATCGCAGCGGCGGCGGTCAACACCGCGCCGCGGGTGTGGATCGGGGTGGCCGACCACGCCGCCAGCGCTTCGGCGGCTGCGCACACTGCGTCGTCGACGTCGCCGCGACTCGCCGAGCCGCCCTCGGCGACCACGTGGTCCGGCCGGGTCGGATTGAGGCTGCGCAGGCGTTCCCCGCTGCCGTCGCGCCACTGCCCGGCGACGAGGTGGGCGATACTTGCCGTCATCGCAGCCCGAGCATCTCAGCGAAACGCCGCGTGCCCGGTGAGGGCCTTGCCGATAGACAGCAGGTGCATCTCCGAGGTGCCCTCGTAGGTCAGTACCGACTCGAGATTGTTGGCGTGCCTCAGCGGCGAGTATTCCAGGGTGATCCCGCTGCCGCCCAGCAGGGTTCGGCATTCCCGGGCGATGGCCAGGGCCTCGCGAACGTTGTTGAGCTTGCCCAGGCTCACCTGTTCGGGGGCGATGCCGTCGGCGTCCTTGATCCGGCCGAGGTGGATGGCCAGCAGCATCCCCTTGCCCAGTTCCAGCGTCATGTTGGCCAGCTTCTCCTGGCTGAGCTGATAGCTCGACAGCGGCCGGTCGAACACGTCGCGGTTGGCGGTGTAGGTCAGGGTGGTCTCCAGGCAGTCCCGGGCGGCGCCCAGCACGCCGAAGACTATGCCGAAGCGGGCTTCGTTCAGGCATGACAACGGGGCGCCGAGACCGCGGGCCTCAGGCAGTTGCGCTTCGGCCGGCAGGCGCACGTTGTCCAGCACCAACTCCGAGGTGACCGATGCGCGCAGCGACAGCTTCTTGTGAATGACGTTGGCGGAGAATCCAGGTGTATCGGTGGGCACCAGGAACCCGCGGATTCCGTCGTCGGTCTGGGCCCAGACGGTGGCGACGTCGGCGAGGTTGCCGTTGGTGATCCACATCTTGGTGCCGTTGAGCACCCAGTCGGACCCGTCGCGTCGGGCCCGGGTCCGCATCCCGGCCGGGTTGGAGCCGAAGTCGGCCTCGGTCAGCCCGAAGCAGCCGATCGCCTCGCCGGCGGCCAGCCTCGGCAGCCACTCCTGCTTCTGCTCCTCGGATCCGTAGCGGTAGATGGAGAACATCGACAGCGAGCCCTGCACCGAGACGAAGCTGCGGAAGCCGCTGTCTCCGGCCTCCAGTTCCATGCAGGCCAGGCCGTAACTGACGGCGTTGGTGCCTGCACAACCGTAGCCCTGCAGATGCATGCCCATCACTCCGAGTTGGCCGAATTCGCGCGCCAATTCCCGGGGCAGGCTGCCGGACTCGAACCAGTCCGCGACATTGGGCTTGAGCCGGGCGTCGACGAACCTGCGAACCGTGGCGGCGATGTCGCGTTCGTCGTCATCGAGCAGGCGGTCGACGTCGAACAGTTCCAGGGGGGAATAGATCGTCTTCTTCGGGGGCAGTGCGGTGATGGTCATGTTCCGGTTCCTTTCGGTGAGTTCCACGGCGCGGCGACGGCGCCGGCGAGGACGTGAGGAACGTCGTCACGTCGCTGGGCCTTCCGTCGGTCCTGATACCACGGTAGGCCCGAACCGGCTCCCGACAACATGGACAGCGTGGACAACTCTAGCCCCCATGATCGCCATTATGGACACATCGGCCGTGGGTCCACCAGCGCCGAATCGGGCCCCCGTCACCCAGGTTGGCTCATGACTGGTCGGATCCCTCGGGTTCGATGCGATCCAGCGCCCGGCCGGCCAATTCGTGACCGAGGGCGATCAGCTCGGCGGACCGGTGGAAATCCAGGCTGCGGCAGGCCGTCCGGGGGACCTCGATGAGGACGTCCGGGGGGTAGGCCGCCATCTGGTGGCGAGCCAGCGCGGCCTGGGCGATGTCGATGGTGCGCATCATGACCGCGAAACTGCGCAGTTTGGGGATCTGCGCCGCCCGTTCGCCGTCGCCGAAATCCTCGCCGGTCAGGTCGGGTTCCTCGGCTGCGTCGATCTCGGTCATATCAAACGGCGTCGCACCGGTACTGAGCCGATCGAGCAGAGCAGATGTGCTGCGGCGCAATCGGTTCAGCCGCTCCCTGGTCGGTCTGACCCCTGCACCGCCTTCATCGGTCATCTCGGACTCCATCCCCGAAACGCTGACCGCGACGGTAAGGTCCGCATTGGCCGCGGCGATCGGGGCGATCGGCAACGGGTCGAGGATTCCGCCGTCGGCCAGCAGCCTGCCGTCGAGCAGGTGGGGTGCGATCACTCCGGGGATGGCGATCGAGGCTCGGATGGCCTCGTCGAGCGGACCGCGCTGCAGCCACACCGACTTGCCGGCCACGAGGTCGGTGGTCACCGCGGTGTAGGGGATCGGCAGTTCCTCGATGGTGACGTCGCCGACGATCTCACGGACCGAGTCGAGGATCTTTCCGGCCCGAAACACCCC
This sequence comes from Mycobacterium sp., assembly GCA_018882545.1. Lineage (GTDB taxonomy): Bacteria > Actinomycetota > Actinomycetes > Mycobacteriales > Mycobacteriaceae > Mycobacterium. Next base: position 364 of record VERS01000167.1, on the reverse strand, counting down.
GGCGGCGGAGATGGACGGGTCGAGCAACCGCAGCATTGCGGCGCCGAGGTCAGACTCACGGATGTTTGCTGGGGGTCAAGCTGACTTCGAACGTTGCAAGGACAGGCCTCGCAACGCAAGGAACTTCCGTCGCGTGCGCACTGCGACCCGACAAGAGTTGTCGGGCAGACAGCGAACCTCCCTGCGTGCGCCTGGCCGTCCATGCAGCTTGACCTCCTCTCTGCGCAAGCTTCCTTGCCGCGGACGCCAGCCCTCGACCAAGCGCAAACCTCGCGCCATGGCGGAACCACTCGCTCAGCCGACCCAAGCTCTCGCGGCGATCACCATCAACCCCACGACTCAAAGCGCCACCGCGGCGCCTACG
>VERS01000166.1 GCA_018882545.1 Mycobacterium sp. | reverse complement strand
CCCCAGCTTCGGGTGACCCGCCTCTCCTACGTGATGAGCCTGATGCCGCCGACCATCGTCAGCGACCTGAACCTGGCGCGCAACGGCTACAAGGTCCACCCGATGGGCCCCTACTACCAGGCTTTTCCGGAAGGTGGCTCGCTGATCATCTACGAGGACGACCCGGCGCGAACCTATGAGCAGATTGCCAGGTGGTCCAAGAGGGATGCCGAGACCTGGCCCAGGTGGAATGCCTGGCTGCAGGGTATCGCCGACGTGCTGGGGCCGTTGTTGACGCAGGTTCCGCCGAAGATCGGTTCACGTCGCCCCGCGGACCTGATCGATCTCGCCAAACTCGCCTGGAGCAAAAGGGATCTGACCGTACGCAGTACCGGCGACGTGACCAGGTTGCTCACCATGAGTATCGCCGACCTTCTCGACGATTGGTTCGAGTCGCCCCAGATCAAGGGCGCTCTTGCGGTCAACGGTGTCATCGGCACCTGGGCCGGGCCCTACGAGCCCGGAACCGCCTATGTGATGGCGCACCACTCGATCGGCGACGTCGGGGACGGGCAACTCGGCAGCTGGGGCTATCCCGAAGGCGGTATGGGAGCGGTGTCGGCGGCCATCGCCCGTGCGGCAACCGGCTTCGGTGCCGAGATCCGAACCCGGACAGAGGTTTCAAGACTACTCGTGCGCAACAGCCGGGTTGAGGGGGTGGTCCTCGAGGACGGCGCGGAGATCGGGGCGCCGCTGGTTGTCACCACGCTGCATCCTCGCAGGGCTTTCCTGGATCAGATTCCGCGCGAGGAGTTGCCGGACGAATTCGTCACCGACATCGAGCGCTGGAAGTCTCGGAGCGGAGTGGTGAAGATCAATCTGGCGCTCGGCGAGTTACCGAACTTCACCGCCGACCCCAGTAGTGGGCTGGCCGAGCACCACACCGGTTCGGTCGAGATGGCCCCCACCATGGGGTACATCGAAGCCGCCTTCCAGGACGCCCGGTCCGGTCGGCCCGCCGCGGCGCCGTTCAGCGACGGGGTCATCCCCACGACCCTGGATACGACGCTGAATCCCGATGGCACGCATATCATGTCGCTGTTCACCCAGTGGGTACCCGCCGACTGGGCGGCTGAACCGCACACCGAGGAACTCGAGGCCTACACCGATCGGCTGATCGACCTCTATGATCAGGTCGCGCCGGGGTTCAAGGGTTCGATCCTGCATCGTGACATCCTCGGACCGCATCAGATGGAGGTCGAGTACGGCCTGGTCGGCGGCAACATCTTCCACGGCGAGTTGTCTTTGGAACAACTGTTCCACATGCGTCCTGCGCCCGGGTTCGCCGACTACCGGACGCCCATTGCCGGCCTCTACAACGGGAGTTCGGCCACCCACGCCGGCGGTGGAGTGTGCGGCATCCCCGGATGGCAGGCTGCCCGGGCGGCGCTGGCCGACAGGAAGCGGGCCGGCCGAAAAGGCCTCGCGGCACTGGGCAGGCGCAGCTGAGTCCGACCGTGCCCGCGGGCGGAATTCGCAACCCCTCAGTCGACGCGATGCTGGGGGCCCAATCGGTGGCGGTCGTCGGCGCCAGCGCACGGCCGGACAGCTTCGGGGCCCGAATGGTCTTCGAAGCCAGGCGCGGTTCGGGACGCGTCCATCTGGTGAATCCCCGCCACGCCGAGATCGACGGCACCCCCTGCGCGCCGTCGCTGTTCGCGCTAGGTGAAGAGATCGACCTGGCGCTACTTGGTGTTCCCGATGCGGTGCTGGCCGCCGAACTGCGGGCCGCTGCGGCCGTCGGGGCGCGGGGTGCGGTGGTCTTCGGCGCGGCCCATGCCCCCGGATTACGTCAGGAGATCACCGCGATCGCCGCGTCCTCGGGGATGGCGCTGTGTGGGGCGGGTTGTATGGGATTCGTCAATAACGCCACCGGACTGCGGGCGCTGGGCTACCTGGAGCCCGATCCGCTTCCGCCCGGCGGTGTTTCGCTGGTGACTCATTCCGGGTCGGCCTTCTCGACCCTGCTGCGCGCCCGGCGCGGTTTCGGATTCCGGCTCGCGGTCTCCTCAGGCCAGGAGTTGGTCACCGATACCGCCGACTACGTCGACTACGCCCTCGATGACCCGGACACCTCGCTGGTGGCCCTGCTCCTCGAGACGCCCCGATCGGTCCCCCGGCTCCGCGCGGCGCTGTTCCGCGCCGCCGAGCAGAACATTCCGGTGGTCGTGCTGGCTGTTGGATGTTCACCGAGGGGCCGCGCGATGGTGGCCGCGCATTCCGGTGCCCTCGCCGGAGATGATGCGGGGTGGGACGCGATCTGCGCTCAGACCGGCGCGATACGGGTCGGTGATCTTGCCGAAATGATCGACACGATAGAGCTTTTCGAGGTCGGTCGACGTGCGCGACGCGGTTCGAGCGGAATAGCCACCGTGCACGACTCCGGTGCCGAGCGAGCCTTGTATGCCGATCTTGCGCACGAACTGGGGGTTGCCTTCGCGGATCTGGGTGCGAACACGCTGGAAGCCATCGCGGAGTTGCTCGACGAGGGCCTGGAAGCGACCAACCCGCTGGACGTGTGGGGGACGGGCGCGGCGACCCGGGAGTTGTTCGGCGCGTGTCTGCGACTGTGCGCCGACGATCCCGCCGTAGCGGTCACCGCGCTGGCAGTCGATCTGGTCACCGAGTTCGATGGGGACACCTCCTATCCCGATGCGCTCATCGACGTTGCCGCGACCACCCCCGCACCGCTGGCGGTGGTGACTTCGGTGGGGTCTGCCGTCGACCATGCGGCGGCAGCGCGGCTACGCGCACGGGGCATTCCGGTGCTCGAAGGTGCCCGTAGTGGCATCGCGGCACTGGGGCACCTGGCCCGCTGGCCTCTGTCGACAGACGCCCTGTCGGTAAGCATCGATGCCAAGCGGCAGCGACGTTGGCAGGCCCGGCTGGCGTCGTGGGACCCCCGAATGTCCTTCGATCTGCTGGCCGACTACGGCATCCCGGTTGCCGCCGGGGTTCCGGCCGCCGATCCCTCCGCCGTCCTGCAGGCCGCCGCGGCGATCGGTTATCCGGTTGCGCTGAAAACCGTTGGTGTCGAGCACAAGAGCGATGTCGCAGGGGTGGTACTCGACCTCGCCGACGCCGCAGCGCTCAGTGCGGCCTATCACGGTATGGCCGAGCGGCTGGGACCGGAGGTCAGTGTGCATGCCATGGTCGCCCCGGGTGTGGAGGTCTCCGTCGGCGCGGTCCTGGACGGCAACTTCGGTCCGCTTGTCGTGGTGGCTGCCGGGGGCACCCAGGTCGAATTGCTTGCGGACCGGGCGGTCGGGTGTCCTCCGTTAACCCGGATGAGGGCCGAGGCGATGGTGAACTCGCTGCGGATAGCGCCGCTGCTGAGTGGGTGGCGCGGAGCGCGCGCCGTCGATGTCCGCGCGCTTGCCGATGTCGTCGTCGGGTTCTCCCAGCTGGCCCTGGAGCTGGGCGGGGCGCTTCAGGCCGTCGAGGCCAACCCGGTGATCGCCTCACCTGCAGGGGCGATCGCGGTGGACGCGCTGGTGATTCCCCGGGATCAGAAGATCGAATAGACCTTGCGGACGGTCTGGTGGATGTCCCAGGTGCCCGACCATCCTCGCGGGAAAACCGCGATATCGCCGATTCCGATTTCCCTGGGTTCCCCGCCGTCAGGTGTCACTGTCATACGGCCGGCCAACAGGTAGATCACCTCGTGAGTCTTCAACACCCAGCGTGAGGGACCCGGTTCGCACTGCCAGATACCCGCCGATGCCGGACCGTCCGACCACAGTTCTACACCGTGGGTGGCCATCGGATGGCCGGTGGCCTCCTCGAGCGGACCCCAGTCCTCCAGCTCGGTATAGGCGGCGTCGGGCAGCACGTGCGTTCGCTCAGGCTTGCTCATGAGGCTCCCGCTTTCTCCTGGTGGACAACCCTTTCCGGGAAGGGCAGGGCGATCGGGTCGGGGGCCAGTCGGCTGTTACCGTGGGCGTCGAACCGATCTAGGCCGAGGTCGGAGGTATCCAGCCAGGAGCATGAACCCGTCATGGCGAGGTCGGCGGCGGCTTCGGCGACCGCCGGGCCCCACATCATGCCGTGGCCGGCCGCACTGGCCACAATCGTTCCTTCGACCGGGCCCTCGGCGGTCACCAGTGGGCCGAGGATCGGGGTGTGGTCGCCGGTGTAGTCGATGGTCGCCGCCCACGTGCGGCGCAGACCGAGCCCGGTAATCGCCGGGAACAGAACCTCCATCCGCGCGCGGGCTTTCGCGTAGTAGTCGTCGTCGAAGCGCACGGCCTCGCCGGGGCACTCCTCGGGGTTGCTCATCCCCCAGAGCAATCCGCCGGAATCAACCGGGCGCCAGTAGATCCCGTGGGCCAAGTCGAATACCATCGGCAATTCGCGGACGTCGACGGAGCGGACCGGTTCGGTGACGACGACTTGATGGCGTGCCCCGCCGGCCGGGATCGGCCCGCCGGCCAGCGCGCCGACCTCACCGAGACTGGGGCCGCCGGTGAGCACCACTCGGTCGGCGGCGATCGGGCCGGCGGCGGTGTCGATCCCGACAACGCGGCCACCGGCGGTGCGCAGGCCGGTGAAGGCGCACCGCTCCCGGACCTCGACACGGTTGGCGGTCAGTGCGGCGGTGTAGGCCACCACGTTGCGGGAAGCCTCGATGTAGCCGTCCCCGGGGGCGTAGGAAGCGCCCAGAGTCAGGCCCCGAGCCAGCCCGGTTCGGCGGGCGTCGACCTCCGCGCCCGACAACCATTCGACGTCCAGTCCTACCCGTTGCTGCAGGGCGATCCGGTCGAGAGCCTGGTCCACATCCACCGCGGTGAAGCAGGGGATCAGATAGCCCTGTTCGATGAATCCGCAGTCGAGTGGGAACCGGTCCCGGGTCGACCGGTAGAAGTCCCGGGTCCGCATGCCCAGCCGTACGGCGGTCTCGGTGCCGCCCTGCGCGCGTACCATGCCCGCCGCGCGACTACTCGCCCCCGCGCCGAGAGTCTTGCGCTCGACCAGGATGACCCGCCCGACTCCCCGCTCGGCGAGGTGTACGGCGGTCCAGGCTCCCACGGTGCCGCCTCCGACGACGACAACATCTGCGCTGACAGCCGTCGACATGCCCAGACCGTGACATAAACTGAATGCTCAGTCAAGGAGCCAGCGAGCGGAGATGCGTCGGGATGTATGGTTTGACGGCCGAGGACGAGCAGATCCGGGACACCGCCCGCGCGTTCGTCGACACCCTGATCCCCTACGAAGTCGAGGCTGAGGAGGCCGGCGGCCAGTTGCCTCCGGAGGTGACCGCCGAACATCGGGCCCGCGCCCTCGAACTCGGGTTGTACGCCACCAATATGCCCGCATCAGTGGGTGGTCCCGGATTCACCGCCTTGCAGCAGGTTCTGGTGCAGGAGCAGACCGGCCGGGCCACCAACGCGCTGGCCTGGGTCATGCACACCCCTCCGCAATGGTGGGTCGAGGTGGCTACCGAGTTCCAGCGGCAGCGCTGGCTGATCCCATCGGTGCGGGGAGAGTTGCACGAGGCCTACGCGATCACCGAGGAGTTCGCCGGTTCAGACGTCTCGGCGCTGCAGACCACCGCAGAGCGCGACGGGGACGACTATGTCATCAACGGGGTCAAGTGGCATGTGACGTCGTTCAACCTCGCCGACTTCGTCTTCGTGCAGGCCAGGCTGGCCGGTGGACCGCATCGGGGCGATCACGTCCTGCTGGTGGTCGACCTCCCGTCGCCCGGAGTGAAGGTGGTCCGTACCCCGCACTACTCACACC
>VERS01000165.1 GCA_018882545.1 Mycobacterium sp. | reverse complement strand
TCCCACGACCGCGGCTCGGTCCAGCACTGCTGCTCGCGCAGCGCCTCGACGGTTCTGGACAGCTGTGTGACGGTGGCGACGTAGATCACCAGCACGCCGCCGGGCACCAGCAGCCGTGCCACCGTGTCAAGCACCTCCCACGGCGCGAGCATGTCGAGCACCGCCCGGTCCACCGAGCCGTCGGGTAGGTCGGACTCGGCGAGGTCGCCGATCACCAGCTGCCAGCTGCGGGGCGGTTGACCGAAGAACGTCTCTACGTTGCGGCGGGCGTGCTCGGCGTGGTCCTCACGCACCTCGTAGGAGATCACCCGGCCGGCCGGACCCACCGCCCGCAGCAGCGAACACGTCAGCGCGCCCGACCCAGCACCGGCCTCCAGCACCCGGGCACCCGGAAAGATATCGCCCTCATGGACGATCTGCGCGGCGTCCTTGGGGTAGATCACCTGGGCGCCGCGGGGCATCGACATGACGTAGTCGACCAGCAGCGGACGCAACACCAGGAAGGCGTCGCCGTTGGTCGCCTTGACCACGCAGCCCTCCGGGGCGCCGATCACGCTGTCGTGGCCGACGATCCCCCGGTGGGTGTGGAATTCCTCCCCCGCCTTGAGCACCATCGTGTAGTGCCGGCCTTTGGCATCGGTCAACTGCACCCGGTCACCTTCGGCGAACGGACCTGTCCGCGGTGGCCGGTCGGTCGGTGGCCGGTCGGTCGGTGGCAGGTCTGTCACAGCCGATCAGCCTGCCATGCCGGACACTCAGGCGCCGTTGCACACTCCCGATGACCGGATGACGTCTCCGTAGACCTTCATCGTGGCGGTGTTGGCGTTGATGACCCCCGATGGCAACTGGCGGGCGATCTTGTCACTGATCTGCGTCAGCTGGAACCAGAGGTGGTAGAACGAGTCGCCGTTGTACAGCGGCGAATACTGGCTCTGGTCCGGGTAGTTGGTGATGTAGAGGGTCTGCACCCGGGGGTCCAGGAACGCCGCGGACTGGTCCAGGTTGGCGCGCAGGACGTTGCCCGCGCCCTGTACACCCGACCAGACGTCGAAGTTATCGTGCAGGGCCCGCTGGAAACCGAACGCCTGGGCGCTGAGCGTGTCGTACTGCGCGTTGAACCACTGGCAGGCGTCTCGTTCGGCGATGACCATCTGCGGAGTCACCCGGCTCTGCCAGAGGTTGTAGGGGTGGACGGTGTAGTTCGGCGACCAGTTCGACTGGTAGGGAACGAAGACGGGCAGCGACGCGGCAGTGTCGTCGGCGCGGGCGGGCCCGGCCAGGACGACTGCGGCACAACCCAGGACAGCCCCGGCGCACCCGAGGGCCTTTCCGATATCGGCGAGCATGCCACGATTATCCGAGCGTGCTGGGCCTGCTGGGACCGAATCGCCGATTACGGGGTCCGGACACCGCCCGGCGCGGCTCAGAGCACCCCGGTAAGCGCTGCGACCGCGATACCCCCCGCGGCGGCGAACAGATCCTCACCGAGGGCGATCGGACGGTCCCGGCCGCCGTTGGCAGCGACCAGTCGGGTGCGGACCTGGTATCCGCCGATGGTGCCGATCACCGCGCCGATCAGGCCGGCGCCCAGACTCCCCCAGCGGTAACCCCAGGCCGTGCCGAGCACCGCCGCGGCGAATCCGCCGGTGGCCAACCGGGCCAGGAACTGCGGTGCCGTTTTCCGGCTGGGCATGGTCGGCATCTTGTCGCTGAACAACTCGGCCAGCGCCAAGAGGGTGAGCACCGCGACGGTGATCCAATGCCCCATCCAGGACGCCCAGGTGCCGTCGAGGTTGATCCAGTGCAAAAACGCCGCCCAGGCCATCACCGCCGGCGCGGTGAAGGCGCGCAGACCGGCGACCACACCGATCAGCAGGGCCAGCAACAAGACGAGCGCATGCGTCATGCCGTCCTCCTCGGAGCGTTCTCCCGCGCTTTCGGGTCACCGGACGCTAGCACGGCAGCGAGCCGTAGCCCGGGTATCAGAAGCGGCAGAACCGGATATCGGAGGCCAGGATCGCCTTGGCGCCGATACCGGCCAACTCGTCCATGATGGCGTTGACGTCGCGCCGGGGTACCAGTGCGCGCACCGCCACCCAATCCGGGTCGGCCAGCGGCGCAATGGTCGGCGACTCCAGGCCGGGGGTGATCGCGGTGGCCCGTTGCAGATCCTCGCGCCGGCAGTCGTAGTCCAGCATGAGGTACTGCTGGCCGAACACCACCCCCTGAACCCGGCCGGCCAACTGCTCGCGGGCGGCATCCACCGCGGCGCCGGCCCGTTCCACCAGGACCGCTTCGGAGTCGCAGAGCGGTTCTCCGAACGCGACCAGATCGTGGGTGGACAGCGTTCGCCCGGATCCGACGACGTCGGCGATGGCGTCGGCGACGCCGAGTTGCACGGAGATCTCCACCGCACCGTCGAGCCTGATGACGGTGGCGTCAATGTCTCTGGCAGCCAGGTCTTTGCGGACCAGATTGGGGTAGGCGGTGGCGATTCTCTTGCCGGCCAGATCGGCCACCGTCCAGGGCCGTCCGGCCGGGGCGGCGTAGCGGAAGCTGGACGAGCCGAAACCCAACGCCAACCGCTCGCGGACCGGGGCTCCCGACTCGGCGGCAAGGTCACGGCCGGTGATGCCGAGGTCGAGATCGCCGGATCCGACGTAGATCGCGATGTCCTTGGGGCGCAGGAAGAAGAACTCCACGCCGTTGACGGGGTCGATGACGGTGAGGTCCTTGGGGTCGGTCCGCCGCCGGTAGCCGGCTTCGGACAGGATCTCGGCCGCTGAATCCGACAGCGCCCCCTTGTTGGGCACGGCCACCCTAAGCACGGCCGCTACAGCTTCCGGTAGACGTCGTCGAGACCCAGGCCGCGGGCGATCATCAGAACCTGGGTCCAGTACAGCAGTTGGCCGATCTCCTCGGCGAGGGCCTCATCGGGCTCATGCTCGGCGGCCAACCAGACTTCGCCGGCTTCCTCGAGGATTTTCTTGCCCAGGGTGTGCACCCCGGCGTCCAGCGCGGCCACCGTGGTGCTGCCCGGTGGCCGGGTGCGGGCCCGTTCGCCCAGTTCAGCGAACAGCTCCTCGAAGTTCTTCACGGGCTGGAATTGTCCCACGGCGCCGGTTGCGCCGTCACGGCGGTTTGGCGTCGGCCCCGCCCGGCCCCCGATCAGATCCGGGTCAGGGCGGCCCGCAGCTGGTCGAGCATCCGGCCGGCGCTGGCCTCGTCGCTGTGGCCGAATTGAAACGCCATCCCCCACACCAGAGCCACCAGCAGGTCGGTGAGCGCCTCGGGCGGCCCGGTGAGCTCGCCTCGGTGTTGGGCCGCGCCCACCGCGGCGCGCAGGAAGCCCTCAATGAGCGCGGCCGCCTCATTCTCCGCTCCGGACAGGTGCTCGACGTCGACGGCGGACTGGACCAGGAACCCGGCCAGCGGCGGACTGGCGCCGTCGCCGTGCCTAGCGATCCGGATGAAGGTGAGAACCTGCTCGGACAGGGTCGGCTGCTCCGAGGCGGTGTGGATGGCGTCCAGAACCGCGTTGCTCACCCGGCACAACACCGCGTCGTAGAGCGCCGTCTTGCTGGGAAAGTAGTTGTTGATGGCCGGTCGGGTCAGTCCGACCTCCACCGCGATCGCCTGGAACGTCGCCGCCTCGTATCCGGATTCGCCGAACACCTTCTGAGCGGCCTGCAAAATCCGTTCCCGAGTGACCGCGGAGTCGCTCGCGCGCGGCCGGCCGCGCCGTCGGGTCGGGGCCAACGTGGTGTCGGTCATCACATCTCCTGGGGAATCGTCAATCCGTTCTTTCAGGAGTTCCCGATCGGCGCACGGCCGAAACCTACCCACACGAAACTTGCCGGCCCGGTTGGCCGATCACACAGATCAGGCCCGGACCGGCTTGGCCTCGGCGACCTCGCCCTGCATATCCTCCAGCGCGACGCCCTTGGTCTCGCGGACCTTGGTCCAGACAAACAGGAACGACAGCAGCGCGCACATCGCGTAGAAGCCGTATGCGACACCGAGGTGGTTGCGCAACTCGGGGAAGGTGACGGTGATCAGCCAGTTGGCGGCCCATTGGCCGGCCGCGGCCAGTCCCAGCGCGGCGGCCCGGATGCGGTTGGGGAACATCTCGCCGAGCAGCACCCACACCACCGGACCCCAGGACATTCCGAACGCGACGACGAACAGATTGGCCGCGATCAATGCGATCGGTCCCTCCGCGCCACTCAGCTGCGGGGTGCCGTCGACCTGGGGTGCGGTGCCGAAGATGAACGCCATCGTCGCCAGCGTGACGGCCATCCCGGCAGAACCGATCAGCAGCAGCGGTTTACGGCCGATCTTGTCGATCAGCGCGATGGCCACCAGGGTGGTCGCGATATTGACGATTGAGGTGATGACAGTGATCAGGAAGGACTGGCTCTCGTCGAATCCGACCGCCTCCCACAGCACATTGGAGTAGTAGAAGATCACGTTGATGCCGACGAACTGCTGGAAGATCGACAGCCCCAGGCCAACCCAGACGATGCCGTAGATGCCCCCGCCCGGCTTGCGGAGGTCGCGCCAGGACGGTTTGGACTCGCCGGCCAGGGTGCTCTGGATCCGGTCGATGGTGATATCGAGGTTCTTCTCTCCCAACAGCAGGGTCAGAACCTTGCGCGCCTCCGGGATGCGGTGGCGGGCAACCAGGTAGCGGGGCGACTCCGGGATGGTGTAGGCCAGCACCCCGTAGACGACGGCGGGGATGGCCATCATCAGGAACATCCACCGCCAGGCCTCCAGGCCCAGCCACAGTTCCTTGCTGGCGCCACCGGCCAGGTGCGCGAGCAGATAGTCGATGGCCAGCGAGATGAAGATGCCGGTCACGATCGCCAACTGCTGTAGCGAACCGAGCCGGCCGCGGATGCGAGCCGGCGAGGTCTCGGCGATGTAGGCCGGCGCGATCACCGAGGCCACCCCGACACCGACGCCACCGACGATGCGGAACAGCACGATCATCTCGATGTTCGCCGCAAGCCCAGTTCCGATGGCGCTGATGAAGAACAGCACCGCGGCGATCTTCATCACCGCCAGCCGGCCGATCCGGTCGGCGAGCCGTCCGGCCGTCATGGCCCCCGCGGCCGCCCCGAGCAGGGCCGAGGCGACAGCGAACCCGAGGGAGGCGTTGTTGATGCCGAAGTGGCTCTGAATCGAGGCCACGGCGCCGTTGATCACCGCGCTGTCATAGCCGAACAGCAGGCCGCCCAACGCCGCCACCGAGGCGATGCGAACCACCCCTCGACCGGTACCGGCATCGTCGTCATCGAACACCGACGGTGCGTCGCTGGTGGGCCCCTGACCGGCCATCTAGCGTCCTTTCCCTCAGCTCCCCCTGCTCGGGTAGAGCTTCCGGGCTCAACGATGGCACAACACCGCGGTCTAGGCACCCAGAACGACCCCAGAACGCCCCCGGAACAACCCCGGACACATCCTGGTTACGCGGCGCCCTCACCCGACATACATCGCGCCGTTCACACCAGCAGATCCCGGTGGACCCGGCGTAGCTCGTCCAGACCGATGCCGGTCAGCGACGACACCTGCCGGCGTCGCGGACCGCGTGGCACCTCGACCTCGTTGGGCACCACCAGCACCGGGCATCCGGCACCGGCTGCCGAATCGGCACCGGTCACGGAGTCCTCGATGGCCAGGCAATCCGTCGGATCCACACCGAGCAACGCAGCGGCCCGTCGGTAGGGGTCGGGCGCCGGTTTGCCGCGGGGCACCTCGTCGCCGCAGACGCTGGCGGTGAAGTAGTG
>VERS01000164.1 GCA_018882545.1 Mycobacterium sp. | reverse complement strand
GTCCCCGAGATCGACCTGCGCGCCCATGTGCACCGCCGGACGCTGACACCCGGGTCGGGTCCGGCGGATTTGTGGGAGTTGGTCTCCGAACTCCACAGCGGCCGCCTAGACATGGCGGTGCCGATGTGGGACAGCTATCTCATCGACGGGCTGCCGGACGGCCGCTTCGCGCTCTACATCAAGATCCATCACACCGTCATCGACGGCGTGGCCGGGCTGCGGATGATCAGTGATTCGCTGACCACCGACCCCGATCGCCGTGAGATGCCGCCGTTTTACGCCGAGAAAGGCTCCGGACCGCAACAACAGCGCGGCGCCAACCAACCGGACGCCGCGCAGCCCGAGCGGAAGTCAACGACCCGACGCGCCGGACCCAACTTGCTGGGCAACCCGTTCGCCGCCGTGCGGGCCGTCGCCGACGCCGCCGCCGCCGGCCTGGACCTCACCCGCCGGGTCGCGGCCGCCGAACTGGCCAGCATCCTCGGGAGTTTGGTCACCGATACCGTCGTCGCGCCGTTCGAAGCGCCGCAGACCAGGTTCAACGCCAAACTCGGGCCACATCGCGCAGCCGCCGGCACCAGCCTGGAACGAGGGCGGATCCAGGCGATCGGCAAGGCCGCCGCCGTCACCGCCAATGACGTCATCACCACCGTGATCGCCGGCGCCCTGCGGGCCTGGCTGCTGGAACGCGACCAGTTGCCGGATCGCACCCTGGTGGCGATGTGCCCGGTCTCGGTCCGCGGTCGCGATGCCGCCGGGCAACCCGGCTCCGAGGTCGGCAACAAGTTCGGCCTGGGCCTGTGTCCGCTGGGCACCGACATCGCCGACCCCGCCGAACGGCTGGCGTTCGTCCATCTTGCGATGAAGAACGTCAAGAAGCAGGTCGCGACCAAGGGGTCCGACGCGATGCTGGCGGTCATGGGACCGGCGATCGGCTCCACGGTGGTGATACCGCTGCTGCCGTTCGGCACGCTGCTGCCGCCGAGTTGCAACATGGCGATCTCCAATGTGCCCGGACCGCGCAAGCAGATGTACTACAACGGTGCCCGTCTCGACGAGATCTACCCGGTCTCATCGGTGTTCGACGGCATGGGTCTCAACGTGACGGTGTGCAGCTATGCCGATCTGGTCGCGGTCGGCTACGTCACCGACGCCGGGGTGATGCCCCGTGTCGCCGAACTGATCCCACTGACCGAGCGGGCGCTGGCCGACCTGGCGGACGCGGTGGGTGCCCAGGCCTCCGGTCAGTAGGCCATGAACAGGATGTGTTCCCGCTCGTAGTGCATGCCCGGGTGAGCCTCGGCGAGATGCGCCTGGGCCAATTCGACGAGGTCGTCCTCGTCCTTGCCCCGGATCGCCTCCCCGCAGGGACAGTTCAGATGGGTCTTCATTGCCGCTCCTATGCCTTCGCCTTCGCTGGGCCCGACTGCTCCGGCTTCGCCTTCGCTGGGCCCGACTGCTCCGGCTTCGCCTTCGCTGGGCCCGACTGCTCCGGCTTCGCCTTCGCTGCTGCCTTCATCTTCCTTTTGTACGCCCGAACCTCGTCCAGCGAGCCCTTGTCGACCACATCGGCGACGGACATCCGGGTGCCCGCTCTGCCGTAGTCGCCGGCCGCCGCCCGCCAGCCCGGCGGCGCCACCCCGTACTGCTTTCCGAGCAGCGCCAGGAAGATCTTCGCCTTCTGCTCGCCGAACCCGGGGAGGGTCCTGAGCCGACGCAGCACCTCAGCCCCGTCAGGGTTCGCGTCGGTCCACAACGCCGCGGCGTCCCCGCCATAGCGATCGACGATCTCGCGGGCCAGATCCTGGATCCGCTTGGCCATCGAGCCCGGAAAGCGATGTACCGCCGGAGTTTCGGCACACAACTCCGCAAACCGGTCCGGGTCGCAGTCGGCGATCGACCGCGGATCAAGGCCGCCCAGCCGGTCAGCGATCTTGCGCGGCCCGGTGAAGGCGACTTCCATCGGAATCTGCTGATCCAGGAGCATCCCAACCAGCAGAGCGAACGGATCCTCCGAGAGCAGGGTGTCAGCCGCCGGAATCTGGGTCAGCTGCAGTTGAGCCATACCGTCGAGTCTAGGCCGGTAGCCGATTCAACGTGACGTTCCGTACTGCGGACGCGGTGGCAGCGATCTATTGTTGGGCCGAGTCTTGTGGGCTAATTCCTGTCCCTAGCTAAGGAGTTGAGCGTTGTCCCCCGACGACATCCGTTCCGGCCCAACGCCGGCCGATTACCTGACGGTCCAGGCTAGTCCGGAGTTCCAGGAACTCCGGACCCGGTTGCGCCGCTTCGTCTTCCCGACGGCGATCTTCTTCCTGGTCTGGTACGCCACCTACGTGTTGCTGGGCGTCTTCGCCCACGACTTCATGGCCACCAAGGTGTGGGGCAACATCAACGTCGGGCTACTGCTGGGACTCGGCCAGTTCCTGACGACCTTCCTGATCACCGGCCTCTATGTCCGATTCGCCGGCCGCGAGCTTGATCCCCGGGCAGCGGCGATCCGCGACGAGATGCACTGGACCGACCGGTGAACCACGTCAGCTACCTGGCCGCGGCGCCCACCACCGGTAGCCCGATCGTCAACATCCTGATCTTCGCGTTATTCGTCGCCGTCACCCTGGTGATCGTCATCCGGGTCAGCCGCCGCAACACCAACGCCACCGAGTACTTCACGGCCGGGCACGCTTTCACCGGCCGGCAGAACGGCGTCGCGATCGCCGGCGACTACCTTTCGGCCGCCAGCTTCCTGGGCATCGCCGGCGCCATCGCGGTCTACGGCTATGACGGCTTCCTCTACTCCATCGGCTTCCTGGTGGCTTGGCTTGTGGCGCTGTTGCTGGTCGCCGAACTACTGCGCAACACCGGCAAATTCACCATGGCCGACGTGCTCAGTTTCCGACTCAAACAAAAGCCGGTCCGTCTGGCCGCGGCGACCTCCACCCTGACGGTGTCGCTGTTTTACCTGTTGGCCCAGATGGCCGGCGCGGGCGGCCTGGTCGCCCTGCTGCTCGACGTGCAGAGCCGCTTCGCACAGTCGGTGGTGATCGCCGTCGTGGGCGTGCTGATGATGGTCTACGTCCTCATCGGCGGGATGGCGGGCACCACCTGGGTGCAGATCATCAAGGCGGTTCTGCTCATCACCGGGGCGGGCGTCATGACGGTGCTGGTCCTGGCCAAGTTCGATTTCAACTTCTCCGAACTGCTGGGCTCCGCGCAGGCGATGGTCAGCCAGGCCGGCACGGCCGGGGTCGCCGGACGTGACGTGCTGGCACCCGGCGCCCAGTACGGCGCGTCGTTGACCTCGAGGATCAACCTGATCTCGCTGGGCCTTGCCCTGGTACTGGGCACCGCGGGTCTGCCCCACGTTCTCATGCGGTTCTATACGGTGCCTACCGCCAAGGAGGCCCGGCGTTCGGTGGTCTGGGCGATCGCGTTGATCGGCGCGTTTTATCTGTTCACCCTGGCACTGGGATACGGCGCAGCGGCGATCGTCGGCCCGGACCGCATCCTGAGCGCGCCGGGCGGCCAGAACTCCGCCGCGCCCCTGCTCGCCTTCGAGCTTGGTGGGGTGATCCTGCTGGGCGTCATCTCGGCCGTGGCGTTCGCGACCATCCTGGCGGTGGTGGCCGGGTTGACCATCACCGCCTCGGCGTCCTTTGCCCATGACATCTACGCGAGCGTGCTCAAGAGCCACAGGGTGACCGAAGACGAACAGATGCGCGTCTCCCGGATCACCGCGGTGGTGCTCGGTGTGCTGGCGATCGCACTGGGCATCCTGGCGCTCGGGCAGAATGTGGCTTTCCTGGTTGCACTGGCGTTCGCGGTCGCCGCGTCAGCGAATCTGCCGACGATCGTCTACTCGCTTTACTGGCGTCGATTCAATACCCGTGGGGCACTGTGGAGCATCTACGGCGGCCTGATCTCCTGCATCGTGCTGATCGTTTTCTCACCCGCGGTGTCCGGTTCCAAGACCGCGATGCTGCCCAATGTGGACTTTCACTGGTTCCCGCTGTCCAACCCCGGAATCGTGTCGATTCCGCTGGGGTTCGCGCTGGGGATCATCGGCACGCTCAGTTCCCGTGACACCGGAGACCCGGCTCTCAACGCCGAAATGGAGGTGCGGTCGCTCACCGGTGTGGGCGCGGAGAAGGCAACCCACCACTGAACTCAACCCGGTCAGCCGCCACTCTTGCGACGGAACGTCCGGCGTTGCTCGGCCGGACCGTGGGCATGGGACTTCTTGGCGCCTCCGTCGGCGTGGCCGGCGCCGCTGGCCGCATTGGCCTTCTTACGCTCCAAGGCCTCGCGGAACTTGCGCTTGGTTTCGTCCGCCGGGTCCTCGCCGGGGTCCTGGGAGGGTTCTGACTGCGAGGTTGCCATGCTGGCAGGGTAGACCACCACCGACGGGCCGATCAGCGCAGACCCGGTGGCATCCCGTACAGGTGGCTGATCGGCAGCCGCAGCAGCACCCGGCGATCGATGACCATCGCCCGGCGGTATTCGTCCCAGTCCGGGTGTTCGCCGGCGATGGTGCGGTAGAGGGCCACCAGCGCCTCCACGGTGTCGTCGTGCGGATTGGCGGCCGGCGCACTGAGTACTGCATCGCCTTCGGCGACCGCATAGGCCCAGCCGTCCTCCGAGCTGACCAGCAGCGAAGCCCGCGGGTCGCGGCGCAGGTTTCGGGTCTTGGCTCGCGGCTCGGTCACCGAGACCTCGATCGCCAGCGCCCGCGGGTCGAAATGGTAGGTGACGTTGGACAACTGCGGGCGGCCGTCGCGCTTGATCGTGGCCAGCACGCCCAACGCATTGTCGGCGATCAGGGCCAGCAGCTTGTCGTCGAACACCCGGCGCATAACACCGAGCCTAATCCGCCCGGCGCCGGTATGTTGGCCTCGATGGACAAGCCCAGGGTGGACGCCTCCGAGCTCACCGGCGTTTCCGAGACGGCGCTGCTGACGCTCAACGGCCGAGCGCACCAGGCTTCGCTGCCGGAGGCGATCCTGCACGACCCGATGGCCATCCAGCTACGGGATGCCTTCAACGTCGATTTCGACAAGTTCGGCCGCAAGGGCCAGGAGATGGCACTGCGCTCGCTGGCCGCCGACCGGTGCACCATCGAATACCTTCACACCCACCCCGAAGCCACCATCGTCGCGCTGGCCGAAGGGTTCCAGACCAGCTTCTGGCGGTTGAACGAGGCGGTGGAGAAGACGGGAGCTAAACCGCAATTCCGTTGGCTCTCTGTCGATCTGCCGCCTGTGATCCAACTGCGCGAGAAGCTGCTGCCTGCCACACCGCGGATCACCAACCTTGCCCAGTCCGCGCTGGACTACACCTGGATGGACCGAATCGACACCGCCAACGGGGTATTCATCACCGCCGAGGGCCTGTTGATGTATCTGCAGCCCGATCAGTCAATGGAACTGATCACCCGGTGCGCCAAGCGTTTTCCAGGTGGACAGATGTTCTTCGACCTACCGCCGACGATCGTGAAGAAGGTCGCACCGAACGGAATCCGCGCCTCCAGGCACTACCGGGTGCCGCCGATGCCGTTCAGTCTGTCGATCAACCAGTTGCGGGCACTGGTGGGCACCATGCCGGGACTGAAAGCCGTCCGCGACGTACCCATGCCCGCCGGACGCGGCTTCGTGTTCGGGACGGTCTTCCCCGCCGTCTGGCGGTTCGGCCCGGCAAAGCCGTTCCGCGGCGTCTATGCGCTACTGGAGTTCGGCTGAGGCGAACGCCTCATCCAGGTAGCGACGCGCCCGGACCGCTCCCACCCCCAACCCACGAGCGGTGTCGGCA
>VERS01000163.1 GCA_018882545.1 Mycobacterium sp. | reverse complement strand
GCCGTATCCAGGCCATCATCGACGTGGCGCTGGCCCTTCCGCACAGCGCCGAAGCCGCCATCCGGGCCTGGAGTTCGGTGGATCCCGACGTACTCGCGGTCCAGCAGGAAGTCGATCAGGAACGGTTCGACATCCTCTATGAGTCCGCCCTGGAGATCGTCGGGGATCAACGTCAGGCCCAGACCTACGCTGCCTGGTCGGTCTATGTTTTCGTAGGTTACGAACAGGCCACCCTGCCCAGGGAGGCCCAGCTGTTCGCCTGGATGAGCAAGACCATGCTCGAAGACCTGCGGGCCGGTCGGTTCGCCGACGTCCCGGCGTCGTAGTAGTGACTGTAGCCAGGACCCTCCGCGACCGCGATCCGAGCCGCGACGGACTGCGCCGGGCGTTGCGGGCCGCTATCGGGGTGCCGTTGGCCGCCGCGCTGGGCTTTCTGACGGCCGGAGCCACCCAGACGCCGGCGTTCACCGTGGTCGGCGCGATCGCCTTGCTGATCGTGGTTGATTTTCCCGGCTCGGTCGGAACTCGGGCGCTGGCGTACGGCGGTCTCGGCGTCAACGGTGCGCTGCTCATCGTCCTGGGCACCTGGTCTGCCCCGCATCCCTGGGTGTCAGTCCTGCTGTGCTTCGCCGTGGGTGCGCTGGTGCACTTCCTCGGCCTGCTCAGTGAGGTGGCAGCGGCCGGTCAGCGGGCCGCTCTCATGATGTTCCTGCTGCCGGTGTCGATGCCGGCCGGTCCGCTCACCGACCGGTTGCTCGGCTGGCTGCTGGCGCTGCTGGTGTGCGTACCCACCGCCCTGTTCGTGTTCCCGCCCCGCTACACCACCGAATTGCGGCACCTCGCCGCGCGGGTCTGCTCAGCGTTGGCCGACTGGATCGAGTCGGGCGCCACCGACGGCGCCGACGATCGAGCGCGTGCGGCGATGGCGGCACTGCGGGCCGAGTTCCTCAGCAGGGCATACCGGCCGATGGTCATGACAGCGGGCAGCCGCAGCCTGATCCGGGTGGTGTCCAACCTGCAGTGGCTGACCAACCGGATGGACTCCGACACCGGCCACGTGCTCGCCCACATCGGGCCACTCGGGGTCGCGGTGTTGCGCAGCAGTGCCGAGGTCCTCAATTCACCCGACCCCACCCGGGTGGCCGAGTTGTCCCGCGCGGTCGCGGCCCAGCGGCTGATCGCCTACGCCCACTACGACACCGACATCCGCGCGATCCTCGAGGAGGTCGACGACACCGCTGCCGTGCAACTCGGGCGTACGCTGCTCAGCCGACGGACCATGAGCGCGACGATCGGTTTGACCGGCAGCATCATCGCCACCGCGACGACGATCGACACCCGACCGCTGCTCGACCGGGTTCTGGGACGGGGGCTGCCCGAGACCGGGATCGCCGACCGGGTGTACACCCGCCGGGGTGCCTGGCTGTCGCTGATCGGCTATCTGCGCACCCGGTCGGTCACGGTGGTCAACAGTCTGCGCACCGGCCTGGCCCTGTCGCTCGCGGTGGTGGTGACCCTGGTGCTGCCGGTCCAGAACGCGACCTGGGTGGTGCTGGGTGCGCTGACGGTGCTGCGCAGCAGCGCAGAGGGCACCCGCACCTCGGTAGTGCGGGCCGTCACCGGCACCGTGATCGGGTTCATCGCCGGCGCGTCGGTGATCGCCGTGGTCGGCGTGAACCCGGTGGTGCTGTGGAGCCTGCTGCCGCTGGTCACCTTCGGCTCGACCTACGTGATGAGGGTGGGCTCCTTCACCGCGAGCCAGGCCATGTTCACCATGCAGGTGCTGATTGTGTTCAATCTGATGCGCCCCATCGGCTGGCAGATCGGGCTGATCCGGGTCGAGGACGTCGTCCTCGGGGCACTGGTGGGCTTGGTGGTCTCGCTGCTGTTGTGGCCGGGTGGCGCTCGCGTTGCGGTACAGCGGGCGACCGCTGACGCGGTCACCGCCTGCTCGCGCTATCTCGATGCCGCAGTGACCCGGGTGACCCGCGGGGTATCGGCACACACCGGGCAGGCGGTGAACGATCTGGGGGCGGCGGCGCTGACGGCCGCCCGGACCGCCGGCGACGCGGTACGGGTCTACCTCGCGGAGACAGCCGGCGTCAGCGATGCCGGACAGTTGGAGGAGGCGAGCCGCATCCCGCGGCTGCGCACCACCGCCGACCTCATTGCCGATATCGTTCCACCCCCGCCCGGGGTCTACCCACGCACCCGAAAGGTGTTGGAGCAGCGCGCATCAGCGCTGTGCGCACGCCTTGAGGCGGCCGATCCGCGGGCCGCCCCGGCGATGCCGGACATGAGTGCACAGCTGGTGCCGGCGCTGCGCACCGAGGCGGCGCTCACGCCGGAACCGGAACGCGCCGCACTTCCGCTGGTGACCGCGGCCGCCAACATCGGCGAGTTGGAGTTGATCTATCTGGCCGACGACCAACCGATCGAGGCGGTCTGAGCCGGCGTCAGCCCAGGATCTCCTGCGCGGCTGTGCGGGCCTCCGCCGGGCCGGTTGTGCTCAGCACCGCCTCGGCCGCGTCCCGGCACTGCTGCAACGTCACCGACGCCAGCTTGGCCCCCACCGGCGTGACCGCCGAGGCGGCCGCCGACAGCGACGTGATGCCCAGACCGATCAGGACGCAGGCCAGCAGTGGATCGGCGGCGGCCTCGCCGCACACCCCGACCGGCTTGCCGGTGGCCTGTCCGGCCCGGGCGGTCTGGGCGACCAGATTCATCACGCCGGGCTGCCACGGGTCGGTCAGGGTGGCCAGATCCGAGGACATCCGGTCGGCCGCCATCGTGTACTGCGTCAGATCGTTGGTGCCGATGGACAGGAATTCCACGTGCTCGAGGATCCGCTCGGCCAGCAGCGCCGCGGCGGGCACCTCGATCATCACACCCGGGTGCAGGTTACGTTCCCGGGCCAGCCCGGCAAAGCGCCTGGCCTCCTCGGGGGTGGCGATCATCGGTGCCATCACCCACGGCGCGTTGCCGGTCCGCTCGGCGGCCAGGGCGATCGCGTCGAGCTGGCGGGCCACCAGGGCGGCGTCGAGGTCGATGATCCGGAAGCCGCGCACGCCCAGGGCGGGATTCTCCTCCTCGGGGCTGTTGACGAACTTCAGCGGCTTGTCCGATCCGGCGTCCAGTGTGCGGATCACCACCTTCTGGCCGGCGAAGGCTTCGAGCACCTCGGCATAGATGGCGGCCTGCTGATCGACGCTCGGCTCGGTGTCGGCGTCGAGGAAACACAGTTCGGTCCGGAACAGCCCGACTCCCTCGACCGGCGCCTGGCGCGCGGCCCGCGCGGCCGTTCCGTCGGCCACATTGGCCAGGATGGACACCGCATGACCGTCGGCCGTCGAGCCAGGCCCGCTCCAGCCGGCCATCGCCGCCGCCGCGACGTCGGCGGCGGCCACCGCCGCCGCCGCGTCGGCCCGGTCGGGATCGACGCTGATGGTCCCCCGGCTACCGTCCAGCAGCACCATCGTCCCGGCCGCCACCTCGTCGAGGCCTTTGACCGCGACCACACACGGGATGCCCAGTTGGCGGGCGATGATCGCGGTGTGGCTGGTCGGGCCGCCCAGGGAAGTCGCCAGGCCGACGATCCGATGCGGGTCCAAGCCGGCGGTATCGGCCGGGGCGAGGTCCTCGGCGAACAGGATCGAGGGCTCCACCGGTTCGGGCACCCCGGGGGCCGGTAGCCCGGCGAGTTCGGCGATGACGCGGTCGCGGATGTCTTTGAGGTCGGTCACCCGTTCGGCCATCAGGCCACCCATTTTGGTGAACATCTCGATGAACTGCGCCGCGGCCTCCGCAGTCGCCCGCACCGCGGGTTTACCGGCCTTGATCGCGTTCTCCGCCGAGCCGAGCCAGGCCCGGTCCTGCGCCAATTGCGCGGTGGCCGTGAGCACCTCCGAGGCCGGCCCGGTCGCGGCGGCGGCCCGTTCACGCAACCGGTCGGCGACTGCGGCCGCGGCCGCGCTGAACCGGCTTGCCTCGGCCGGGCGGTCGGCGTCGGGGACCTCGCCCGCTGTGGCGAGTTCGTCGACGGCGGGCAGGCGGTTGGCCCGGATCACCGGGGCGAACCGGACGCCCGGCACCACCGGGACGCCCTGTAGGACGGTCGGGTCTGGCGTCGGTGTGGACGCCGAATCGGGCGGGGTCATGGGTGGATTACAGCAAACCGTTGACATTCACACTGCGGCGGCGATAAAACCACACAGATCAACACAAATGGGGATGATCCCACATCGGTCTGCGAAGCGGGCCCGCATCCTGATTCGCAGAGATTGAGGCGGCCGTGTACCCGGAGGAACGTCAGCAGGCGATCGCCGCGCAGGTGGTCGCCCGCGGCCGGGCCTCGGTGACCGAACTGGCCCAGGCCTTCGAGGTGACCACCGAGACGGTGCGCCGCGATCTGGCGCTACTGGACCGCGCCGGGATACTGCGCCGGGTGCACGGCGGGGCGGTGCCGGCCCGCGCACTTCGCCTCGTCGACGGACTCGTTGAACCCGGCGTCGACGAACGGGAGAGCAGCAGTGCCGGGCGTAAACAGGCGGTCGCACGGGCGGCGGCGGAGTTCCTGCCACAGTCGGGCTGCAGCGTTCTGATCGACGCCGGCACCACCACATCCCGGGTCGCGGCACTGCTGCCGCCGGACCGGGAACTGGTGGTGGTGACCAACTCGCTTCCCACCGCCGCCCTGCTGACCGGAATCGGCTCAGTCTCCCTGCAGATGCTCGGCGGCCGGGTTCGGGGACCGACCCGCGCGTGTGTCGGTGCCCCGGCCCTGGACACCCTGGCGGCACTACGGGTCGACGTCGCCTTCCTGGGGACCAACGGCATCACCGTCCGGCATGGCGTCTCCACTCCCGATCCGGACGAGGCGGCCGTCAAGCGCGCCATGGTGGCGTGTGCGAATTTCGTTGTGGTCGTGGCGGATTCTTCGAAAGTCGGTTGCGAGGAGCTCGTCAGTTTCGCGGCGATCGAGTCCCTGGACGTACTGGTGACCGATTCGGGAATCTCCGCCGCCGACCGCGCGGATCTGGTCAGCGAGGGACTGGAAGTTGTTGTCGCGCAGGGAGCAGCATGATCGTCACCGTCACACCCAACGCGAGTGTCGACCGGACGGCGGCCCTCGCGGGCGGGTTGGTCCGCGGCGGTGTGAATCGGGTCGCCTCGGTGACCTCCGAACCCGGCGGCAAGGGCGTCAACGTCGCCCGCGCGCTGCACCTGGCCGGTCTACCCGTCGTCGCCGTACTGCCCGCCGGCGGCGACGATCCCATCCTGGCCGGCCTGCGGGCCCGGGGCGTGCCCTTCCAGGCGGTTCCGGTGTCCGGGGCCGTCCGGGTCAACCTCACCATCACCGAACCCGACGGCACCACGACCAAAGTCAACGAACCGGGTGCGGCCCTGGATGCCGCCGAGGCCGAGGCGCTGGCCCGCGCGGTGACACAGCGGGCGCAAGCCGGGCACTGGGTGGTGCTGTCCGGATCGCTGCCGCCAGGTCTGCCGGACGACTGGTACTGCGATATGACGGCGGCGCTGAAGGCACGCGGCTGCAAGGTGGCGGTCGACACCTCCGACGCCCCGCTGGCCGCCCTGGCCTCGAATCTGGATCGGGCGGCTCCGGACCTGATCAAACCCAACGCCGAGGAGCTGGCAGGCCTCACCGGGACGTCGCCGGGGTCGCTGGAATCGGCACTGGCGCGCGGCGATGCCGCCCCGGCGGTGCGCGCTGCCGGCCAGCTGGTCGACCGCGGCATCGGTGCGGTGCTGGCGACGCTGGGCGCCGCCGGGGCGGTGCTGGTCGACGCCGAGGGCGCCTGGC
>VERS01000162.1 GCA_018882545.1 Mycobacterium sp. | reverse complement strand
GTCCCAGGCCACCCGGCGGCTGAAATTCGTCACCACGGTGTACATCCCCGCCATGCGGGACCCCTACTCCGCGGCCAAAGCCGTCGGGACGGCGGCCTGCCTGTCCGGCGGCCGGGTGGAACTCGGCGTCGGCGTCGGCTGGTGTGAAGAGGAGTTCGAGCTGCTGGGCCAGCCTTTCGCGCGGCGCGGCAGGCGCACCGACGAGATGCTGGAACTGATGAAGGCGCTCTGGCAGCCGGGCTGGACGGAGTTTGACGGCGAGTTCTACCGCACCCCGCGATTGGAGATGATGCCCACGCCGCCGCGGATTCCGATCTACGCCGGCGGGCTGTCCGACATCGCCCTGCGCCGCGCCGCGCGCAACGACGGCTGGATCGGCGATCTGATAGGTCTGGACCAGGCCATCGCCTCAGTGCAGCGGATCGGCGAACTGAGGGCGAACAGCGGGCTGGGAATGGACGACTTCACCGTGATCACCCCGCTCACCGACGCCTTCCTGCCCGAGCACTTCGAGCGCGCGGCCGACGCCGGCATCAGCGCCGTGCTGACCATGCCGTGGATGTACTACACCGGTCCGACGGCGTCACTGGCCGAGAAGATCGACGGCATGCGCCGCTTCGCGGAGGCTTTCGGGCAGTGAGGTCCGCTGGCCGAATTCAGGGGTTGCAGGACGGACACACCGCCGGATCCGCGCTCCCGGACACCGGACGGATCTGCTGGTGTGCACATGATGCGCAGGCGTGAATCTCGGCTCCCACCAACGGCGTCGGCGTATCGCAGAGCCGACAGGACAGACCAGCCACGGCATCGATCCGACCGAAACCCGGCGTTCCGCAGGCCGGACATCCGGTTGCCAGTCTGCGGACCAGGGTGTCGGCCAACCGGCGCAGCACCTGCCGTCGACTCGGGTTGTGATGCGCCCGCAGGTCGGGTTCAACCAGTGCAAGGTGCTCGGGGGAGGTGTCGACCGCGGCGGTGATCGCCGCCGCCAGGCCGTCGCTGTCGGTGATCCCCTTGACCACGCCGGTTGTCGCTGCCCAGGGCCGCACTGTCAGCGCCTGCCCGGGCAGCCCGGCCAGCAGTGCATCGGGCAGGTCAGCGACGTGCGAAACCCGATGTGCGGCGCCGGGAACGAAGGTGCTGCGGTGGCCCTCGAGAATTTCGATGCCCAGCACCTCGTCGCAGAACAGCAGAATTTCCTCATGTCCGAACCAGCCGCCGGGCAGGACGCCGTAGCTGGCCTCGCTCGCCAGTCCGTAGGGCAGTTCCGCGCGGTCCATGGCGAGCCTGGCCTTGCCGCGGGCCGCCTCGGTCGCGGTGCCGGCGCGGGCTACCTCGCCGGTGAAGGCGCCGAAGCGATCGGTGTCCAGGTCCGGAGGTGTCACCAGTTGCACACCGATTACGTCCCGGAACGCCGGCGCGAACTGATGCTGCTTACCGTGCCGGGTTCCGACCGCGACCGACCTGCCGCGGTAGGCGGTCTCAATGAACCGGCGCGGCCTGTGGTTTTTCATCGAGAACCGCCAGGATCTCGCCGATGTCGTGGCCTCGTTCCACCGGGTGACGCAGGGGGCGGTCGGCGCGAACCTGGTAGCTGTTGCGCCGCCCCTCCTTTTGCCGGTCCAGGTAGCCGGCCTCCACCAGATCGGTGACGATGCGTTGAGCCGCACGTTCGGTGACACCGACCCGGGCGGCGACATCCCGCAGGCGGATACCGGGATCGCGGGCGATGCACACCAAGGCGTGGGCGTGGTTGGTCAGGAACGTCCACTCACTCATACCTAAAGTCTACTTCTTCCCCTTCCGACACGCAGGACCGACACCACCCGCGACACGAAATAAGATTAGTCATTCCAGAAGTTTGACATACGTAGTCCAACACACGTACGGTTCTTCGCATGTGGACTTTCCAGAGCGGCATGTTGACGGCGATGCTGACCGCTCCCGCGGTCGTCGCAACCCTCACCTTCGTGTTCGGTGGGCGCGCACCCCGCATCTTCGGTCTGGCCGGTGCGGCCACGGCGGGAGTCGGGTTTCTGACCGCGCTCTGGTTCGCGGTCAACGCCGGCGGCGGTCCCGGCATCACGGCATGGCTGGTGGGCGGGGAGTTCGAAGTCGACCGGCTAGCCGCGGTGCTGCTACTGCTGGTCTTCGGCGTCAGCGCGATCGTGCAGGCCTTCGCGGTGCGCTACCTCGCCGGCGATCCGCGGGCACCCTGGTTCTTCGGCAGCGCGGGTCTGCTCACCGCCGCCTCGGCGGGTCTGGCCTCCGCCGCGACGCTGCTCACTCTCGCCGTCTGCTGGACGGTGGCCGGCGCCGCACTGTGCCTGCTGCTGGGCACCTACTGGCAACTGCCCTCCGCCCGGGACGGTGTCCGGCGGACCGTCACCGCCTTCGTCGTCGGCGACTTGGCGCTGTGGGTCGCAGTCATCGCAGCCACCGCGACCTGGGGTCGGGTGGACCTCCGATCCGCCGAATTGAGCGGGCCGATCCTGCCGGTTCTCGGTGTGCTGGTGGTGCTGGCGGCACTGTCGCGGTCCGCCCAGATCCCGTTCCACCGGTGGCTGCCCGCTACCCTGGCCGCCCCGACCCCGGTCTCGGCACTGCTGCACGCCGGGGTCGTCAACGCCGGGGGCATCCTGCTGATCCGGGTGGCCCCGCTGGGCACCGACGATCTGTCCCGGTCCATCACGATCCTGGCCGGCGCGGCCACCATGGCTTACGGTGCGGCGATCATGCTGGTCAAGCCCGACATCAAGGGCGCACTGGCGCACTCCACCACCGCCCAGATGGGGTTCATGATCCTGACCTGTGGCCTGGGGCTGTGGGCCGCGGCGGTCATCCACCTGGTGGCACATGGTTTCTACAAGTCCACGCTGTTCCTGTCCTCCGGGTCGGCGATCGCCGGACGCCGCCGCCACCAGGGCCTACCGCCGGCCCGGCGGCTGAGCCGCGGTCAGCTTGTGACGAATGCCGTGGTCGCCGTGGCCCTCCCGGCGGCGGCCCTGGCGGCGGCTTTGGCGCTGCTGCCCCTGGCGCCCGGCGACCACGCCGCCGAGAACGCGCTGCTCATCTTCGCCTGGGTCACCGGTGCGGCGGTCATCTGGGGCTGGCTGCAGCGTCGGCCCAGGCTGAGTGGAGTGCTGACCGGTGCGGCTGTCCTGGCGCCCGCCGCGGCCGGATACGTCGCGATCATCAACGGGCTGGGCGGATATCTCGCACCCGCCCTACCCCCCTCGTCCCTGCCGGCGACCGCCGTCTGGCTGATCACCGCGGTAGCCGCGCTCGGCCTCGGCGGGCTGGCACTGACCCGCTGGGCTCCGGGCGCCGAGGGGCTGCGTCGCTCGGTCTACACCAGCGCGCTGACCGCCGGACACATCTCCTCCCGGCAGACCTCGCCCGTCCTGCAGAGCACTTCGCGCTGAGCCGCGGACTCCGATATCCGACATCGACACCCGACCAACCGAATCCCGACCCACTGAACTCGAACACCGAACAGGAGTCCGGTCCATGATCAGCACACAGTTCGAACGCGACACCCGGCGCGCCAAGTTGCGGGCCGATGTCAACCTAGCCGCCCGGGTGGTCCCGACGCACTACCCGCTGGAGACCTTCATCGCGGTCAACCCACTGGCCGGACTGGAAGGAATGCCCTTCGAACAGGCCATCCGCCGGGCCGGCGACCTCTACGGCATGCCGGGAAGTCTCAGCGAGGACGCCTACCGGCAGTTCCACCTGGAAGGCCGCATCACCGACGCCGACCTGGACCGGGCGCTGGGACTGCGGTACCCCAACATCGCCCGCGAGCCGGAACTGAGGATCGGGGCCCGGTTGATCAGCCCGCTGGAACTGCTCAGGGCTGACATGCTCCACGGAATCGGCACCCCGAAAGCCAAGCGGCGCTTCGCGACCCGCGCCGAAGCGCAGGCCCCAGCGGTGGCCGACGCGATCGATGCCCAGACGTCGAAATGGTGCGCAGCATTCTTCGGCGATGCCGCCTGGCCCATGCCCGGCCGGGACAACGGGTTCTACCCGGCCTGGCGAGCGCTGGCGCCCAGCGACCGGTCCCTTCACCGGTCGGCGCGCAAAGCCCTGCGCCAGATCGCGGAACGCGCCGATGACGCCGTCCTGCAAGCGCTGTCTCGGCTCGGGGTGGACGACGACAATCGCATCACCTACCTGCAGGCACATCTGACCCGGATGCCCGGCTGGGCCGCGCACGTCCAGTGGTGCGCCAGCCGGATCGCCGGGGTCGACGTACTGCAGTACCTGGCGATGCGTCTTTCCTACGAGTCGGTGCTGTTGTCCGACCGCCGTGGCGCGGTCACCGGGCCCGCCGACGAGGAGCCGGCCGGCATGCCGTCGGCCCGCCAGCGCTCCGAACATCTGGCTGCAGTCCTGGGCGCCGACTCGCCCAGCGAAGCCGACGTCGCCGCAGCCGCGCGGGTACTGACTGCGCTACCGGTGACTTCGCGGGTGTTGCTGTGGCAGAACGCCTTCGAAGCCCACTACCGGGACAGCCTGCTGACCGCCCTATCGCCCCCGAGTCGGGTCGTTATGCCGGCAGAGCCGGCGCACACGCAACTGGTCAGCTGCATCGACACCCGCTCAGAGGGTCTGCGGAGACACCTGGAGTCACTCGGCGGGTACGAGACGCTCGGCTTCGCCGGGTTCTTTGCGGTAGCGATCCGCTACACCAGCGTGCTCGGCGGGGCGCCCGCCGACCTGTGCCCGGTGCTGATCGCGCCCAACCACGACATCGCCGAGGTCCCCGCCCCGCAGGCCGATCAGGCGGTGGCCCGGCAGGTCGCCGGCGTCAACGGCCTGGCGGGTGCGGAGTCGGCGTTCCATGCGGCCCAGGAGGCCTTCGCGGCGCCGTTCGCCCTGGCCGAGGCCGCGGGCTGGGCTGCCGGTCCGCTGTCGGCGGCCAAGACGGTGGCCCCGGCGGCTAGCGCCGGTCTCCGGCGGCGGCTGCGCGACGCGGTGGCGCCGAGCGCGCCGACGGTGATCGACCTGACGGCGATGCCGCACAACGAGCAGGTCCTCTTCGCCCAGGTGGCGCTGACCACCATGGGCCTGACCCGTGGGTTCGGCCGGCTGGTGGTGCTGTGCGCGCACGGCAGCACCACCGAGAACAACCCCTACCAGGCCTCGCTGGACTGCGGCGCCTGCGGCGGTCAGGCCGGCGCACCCAACTCCCGGACGGCGGTGGCGATCCTCAACCGGCCCGAGGTGCGCTCCGGACTGCGCAGCCTGGGCATCGACATCCCCGACGAGACCCTCTTCGTCGCCGCCCAGCACGACACCGCACGTGACCGCGTCACGATCCTTGAACGGCACCTCATTCCGGCGCAGTACCACGCCGACGTCGATCGCCTCGAGGCCGATCTCCGTCGGGCCGGGGCGGAGCTGGCCGCCGAGCGCTGCGCTGTTCTGCCGGGCGCCGGCCGGGAGCTGAAGCCAGGCCGCGCGGCCCGCCACGTCGCCACCCGGTCGGCGGACTGGGCGCAGGTCTACCCGGAGTGGGGATTGGCCGGTAACGCCGCCTTCATCGTCGCGCCGCGGGCGGTGACCCGAGGAATCGATCTGCAGCGCCGGACGTTCCTGCACTCCTACGAGGCCGAAGTCGACACCGATGGCTCTGCCCTGGAGACCATCCTGACGGCACCGCTGGTGGTCGCGCAGTGGATCAACTGCCAGTACTACTTCTCCACAGTCGCCCCGAAGGTCTTCGGGGCCGGGACCAAGACGATCCACAACGTGGTCGGCACGGTCGGCGTTATCGCCGGCCACAACGGTGACCTGCAGCTGGGCCTGCCCTGGCAGTCGGTCAGCGA
>VERS01000161.1 GCA_018882545.1 Mycobacterium sp. | reverse complement strand
TGGGACACCCTGGTCCGACACGGTGTGCATGTGGTGTCGGTGATCGGCAACAACGGCATCTGGGCGCTGGAGAAACACCCGATGGAGATGCTCTACGGCTACTCGGTGGTGGCCGATCTGCGGCCGGGCACCCGCTATGACGAGGTGGTGCGCGCGCTGGGCGGGCACGGCGAACTGGTCAGCAGCCCCACCGAGTTGCGACCCGCGCTGCGTCGCGCCTTCGACGGCGGGGTGCCTGCCGTCGTCAACACCCTGACCGACCCGACCGTCGCCTACCCGCGGCGATCGAACCTGGCCTGAGGTGCCTTCGTCGCGCCGGTTGGTCTACATCAGCCATCAACTCGGGGGTTATGACGGGGTGAGTGTCGAGGCGGCCAAATGGATCGGCGCTCTGATGACGCTCGGCTACACGGTCACCGCCGCTGCGGGCCGACTGCTCACCGGCAACCGGATCGGGGCCGCGGAGCTGACACTGCCCGCACTGTGGCGTCCGGAGCTTGCCCCCGGCCGTTTCGGTGATGCACCGGCCCTCACCGAATCCGAGATCGCCTCGGTTCTGGAGGCCGGCGGCGGCCGCGGGGGCTACGCGGTGCTCGACAACGTGGCAACCCTGCCGACCGCGACCGACAACGTGGTCCGCCTGGTCGCAGCGCTGGAAGGGGCCGGGATGCGGATGGTGATCCGCCATCACGACCCCCACTGGGACGAAAGCACCCGAGATTTAGACGCCCGGTTCCCTCTCAACCCGCGAGGAGCTTGCCACGTCGCGATCAGCTCCCATCTGCGCGAGCAGTTGCGCCAGCGCCGCGGAATCGACGCCGATGTGCTGTTCAGCACCCTGGAACTGGACAGCCTGCTCGACGGGGACCGATCAGCCGGTCGGCGCGAGTTCGGTATCCGTGAACAAGATCTGGTGCTGCTGCACCCGGTCACCCCCTATCCGCGGAAACAGGCCGGGGTTGCGGCCAGGTTCGCCGACTCCGTCGGCCGCCGCCATAACGGCCGGGTGGTGTACTGGCTCACCGGCGGTGACACCGACCCCCTGGCGGGGCGGGGTCGCTACGAGTTCCGCACGGGACATTGCGCCAGCCGGGCCGACATGTACGCCGCCGCGGACGCGGTGTTGCTCCCCTCGTCGTGGGAGGGTTGGGGCAGCCCCGCCGCGGAAGCCGCCGCGCTGGGCTTACCGCTCGTCGCCGGCCGGTGGCCGGCGTTGGCGGATCTGCGGCGACTCGGCGTGCGAGACATCCCCGTATCGGCACCGGATGCGGTAGCCCGGCTCATCGCCGAGGTGGACGGCACGGCAGCGCATCGAGTCGACGAGTTGCGCGCCGAGCTCACCGGCGCCGGGTTGGCCGGCGTTCTACGGGACCTGTTGTCGAAGGCCGGATCGCCGCCCCACCACATCGGCCGGTGAGCCGCCGGTACCGTTGACCCGTGGCTAGAGGTTCGTCGAAGAGTCCCCAAACCGGTCCGGGTCGTGTCAGCCGCGGGTTCTGGCGCCTGCTCGGCGCGTCCACCGAGAAGGCCAAGGCGCAGACCATGGCCGAGGTGCAGGCCGCCGAGCAGTTCTCCGATAAGGCCGCCGGATTGGAGGCCGATCAACTCAGGCAGGCCGCGCAACTGTTGGAACTGCGGGCACTCGCCGATTCCCCGGACGTCCCGCAATTCCTGGCCATCGCCCGGGAGGCCGCCGAGCGGACCACCGGGCTGCGGCCTTTCGACGTGCAGTTGCTCGGCGCGCTGCGGATGATGGCCGGCGATGTGGTGGAGATGGCCACCGGTGAGGGCAAGACGCTGTCCGGCGCCATCGCCGCGGCCGGATACGCCTTGGCCGGGCGGCGCGTCCACGTCGTCACCATCAACGACTATCTGGCCCGCCGCGACGCCGAGTGGATGGGGCCGCTGATCGAATCCCTGGGCCTGACGGTCGGGTGGATCACCGAGGACTCCAGCCGCGCGCATCGCCGCGCGGCCTACCAGTGCGACATCACCTACGCATCGGTCAACGAGATCGGCTTCGACGTGCTGCGCGACCAACTGGTCACCGACGTCGCCGATCTGGTCTCACCCAACCCCGACGTCGCCTTGATCGACGAGGCCGACTCAGTCCTGGTCGACGAGGCACTGGTGCCGCTGGTGCTGGCCGGCACCACCCACCGGGAGACCCCGAAGGTGCAGATCGTCCGGCTGGTCGGGAACCTGACCCCCGGGGTGGACTACGGCACCGACTCCGACAATCGCAACGTGCATCTCACTGAATTGGGCGCGCAGAAGGTGGAGAAGGCCCTCGGCGGCATCGACCTGTACTCCGAAGAACACGTCGCCACCACACTGACCGAAGTCAACGTCGCACTGCACGCCCACGTGCTGCTGCAGCGCGATGTGCACTACATCGTCCGCGACGGCGCGGTGCAGTTGATCAACGCCTCCCGGGGCCGGATCGCCGCCCTGCAGCGCTGGCCGGACGGTCTGCAGGCCGCCGTCGAGGTCAAGGAGGGCATCGAGACCACCGAGACCGGCGAGGTGCTCGACACCATCACCGTCCAGGCGCTGATCAACCGGTACCCCACCGTCTGCGGGATGACCGGCACCGCCCTGGCCGCCGGCGAGCAGCTGCGGCAGTTCTACAAACTCGGCGTCTCGCCGATCCCACCGAACACCCCCACCGTGCGCGAGGACGAACCCGACCGGGTCTACATCACCGCAGGCGCCAAGAACGACGCCGTCATCGACCACATCATCGAGGTGCACGGCACCGGTCAGCCGATTCTGGTCGGCACCCAGGATGTCGCCGAATCCGAGGATCTGCACGAGCGGCTGCTGCGCCGCGGAGTCCCCGCGGTGGTGCTCAACGCCAAGAACGACGAGGAGGAGGCCAGGGTCATCGCCGAGGCCGGCAAGCTCGGGGCGGTCACGGTGTCGACCCAGATGGCCGGGCGCGGCACCGACATCCGGCTGGGCGGCTCGGGGGCCGCCGACGACTCCCCGGAGAAGCTGCAGGTCGCCGAACTCGGCGGGCTGCACGTCATCGGCACCGGCCGGCACAGCACCGAGCGGCTGGACAACCAGTTGCGCGGCCGGGCCGGCCGCCAAGGCGACCCCGGCTCGTCGGTGTTCTTCTCCAGCTGGGAGGACGAGGTCGTGGTGGCCCACCTGGAGAACCCCAAGCTGCCGACCGAGTGCGATGAGACCGGACGGATCACCAGCCCCAAGGCCAACGCCCTGCTCGACCACGCCCAGCGGGTAGCCGAGGGCAGGCTGCTCGATGTGCACGCCAACACCTGGCGCTACAACCAGCTCATCGCCCAGCAGCGCGCGATCATCGTCGAGCGGCGCAACACCCTGCTGAGCACCCCGGCCGCCCAGGAGGAGCTGCGGGAGCTCTCCCCGGACCGTTATGACGAACTGGCCCAACAGGTTTCAGACGAAGACATGGAACGGATCTGCCGCAACATCATGCTCTACCACCTCGACCGGGGCTGGGCAGACCACCTGGCCTACCTGTCGGATATCCGGGAGAGCATCCACCTGCGGGCGCTGGGCCGGCAGAACCCGCTCGACGAGTTCCACCGGATGGCCGTCGATGCATTCACCCACCTGGCCGCCGACGCCATCGAGGCTTCCCAGCAGACTTTCGAGACCGCCAACGTGCTCGACGACGAGCCCGGACTGGACCTGTCGAAACTGGCTCGTCCGACCTCGACGTGGACCTACATGGTCCACGACAACCCGATGCGCGACGACACCCTCTCGGCGCTGAGTCTTCCGGGGGTGTTTCGCTAGATGCCCGGCCGGGTGCTGACGATCCCCAACGTCCTCAGCGTGATCCGGCTGGTGCTGCTGCCGGTGTTCGCCTACCTGCTGCTGGTGCGGCACGCCTACGGGCCGGCGCTGGCGATCCTGATGTTCAGCGGCGCCTCGGACTGGGCCGACGGCAAGATCGCCCGCTTGGTGGCCAACCAGTCCTCCCGGCTGGGGGAGTTGCTCGACCCGGTGGTGGACCGGGTCTACATGGCCGCGGTGCCGGTGGTGCTGGCGCTGGCCGGGGTGGTGCCGTGGTGGCTGGTCGCGATCCTGCTCGGCCGCGACGCCCTACTGGCCGCGACGTTGCCGGTGGTGCGCAGCCGCGGCGTGACCGCGCTGCCGGTCACCTACATCGGCAAGGCCGCGACCTTCGCGTTGATGTGCGGGTTTCCGTTGATCCTGTTGGGGCTGATGCTGTTGGGGCAGTGGGATTCCGGGTGGAGTCGGGCGGTGTGGGCGATCGGCTGGGCCTTCCTGATCTGGGGCACCGGCATGTACCTCTGGTCGGCGGTGCTCTACCTCATCCAGGTGCGCCTGGTGGTGCTGCGGCTGCCCAGGGTGGGTGGTGCCGCCGTCTGACCGGCTGACCGGCCTTGCGGCAACCGGAAGCGCGCCAATACGCTTCAGCGCGTCAAAGCTTCAGCGCGACCGAACCAATCGAGGAGCATGGTGACCGACATCCCCGCCGACCTGCGTTACACCGCCGACCACGAATGGGTTCGCCGCACCGGCGAGGACACCGTGCGGGTCGGCATCACCGATTTCGCGCAGTCCTCCCTCGGCGACGTCGTCTACGTGCAGCTGCCCGACGTGGGTGCCGCCGTGACGGCGGGTGAGTCGTTCGGTGAGGTGGAGTCGACCAAGTCGGTGTCTGACCTTTACGCCCCGCTGTCGGCCACCGTGGTCGCCGTCAACACCGAACTCGAGGGCAATCCCCAGCTGATCAATTCCGATCCCTACGGCCAGGGCTGGCTGGTGGATCTACGCAGCGACGCGCCCGACGAGGGGTTGGCCGGACTTCTGGACGCCGACGGCTACCAATCCACCCTGGCCTGATCGCTGCGATCCTGCGGTGGTGGCCACACCGGCGATCGGGGAGCGGTACGGTCAAGACGAGCGGCACACGCCGCCAGTGAGGAGTAGCGGGTGACGGTGAAGGACTGGCCATCAGGGTCCGACGACAGCTCCGATGAGGTGACGGTCGAAACGACCTCGGTGTTCCGCGCGGACTTCCTCAACGACCTGGACTCACCGGCCAGTCCCGCGGGAGAGAAGGCGGTGTCCGGCGTCGAGGGCCTACCGGTGGGCGCGGCCCTGCTGGTGGTCAAGCGCGGTCCCAACGCCGGGTCGCGTTTCCTGCTGGACCAGCCGACCACCTCCGCGGGCCGCCATCCGGACTCCGACATCTTCCTCGACGACGTGACCGTGAGCCGGCGCCACGCGGAGTTCCGATCCGACGGGGAGGAGTTCCAGGTCGTCGACGTGGGCAGCCTGAACGGCACTTACGTCAATCGGGAGCCGGTGGACTCGGCCGCCCTGGCCAACGGCGACGAAGTACAGATCGGCAAGTTCCGGTTGGTGTTCCTGACCGGACCACGGGGTCAAGGCGGTGCCGGCAGCCAGTGACCGCGCCCGATAGTCCCGCAGCGGCCGGTATGTCGATCGGTGCGGTACTGGATTTGCTGCGGCCGGAGTTCCCCGATGTCACCATCTCCAAGATCCGGTTCCTGGAGGCCGAGGGGTTGGTCACCCCGCAGCGAAGCCCCTCGGGATACCGACGGTTCACCGCCTACGACTGCGCCCGGTTGCGCTTTGTCCTGACCGCCCAGCGAGACCAGTACCTGCCGCTGAAAGTCATTAAAGCTCAGCTTGACTCGCTGCCTGACGGTGAGCTGCCGCTGGCCTACCCGGCCCCGCGACTGGTCCCGGTTCCGGACGGACACGATTCCGGCGGCGCGGCCGGGCCACCCGTCCCGATCCGGCTGACCCGGGAGGATCTGTTGAACCGGTCCGGGGTGCCCGCACCCCTGCTCACCGCCCTGTGC
>VERS01000160.1 GCA_018882545.1 Mycobacterium sp. | reverse complement strand
CGGTGAGGGTCTCCTGATAGCCCGACATGCCGGTGGAGAACACCGCCTCACCGAGGGTCTGGCCGACAGCGCCGAACGCGACGCCGGTGTGGACGCGCCCGTCCTCGAGTACCAGGACGGCCTGGTGGGTCATTGCTCTTCTCCTAACCACTCGGCATAGCTCCGGCGGTCGTCGCCGCGGAACCCGGTGTCTATCTCAGTGCCCGAGGGAAGCCGCCACCGGATGACGAGGATCCCGGCGGCCGTACTGCCGGTCCGCGCAGCGGGCAGGACCTTGCCGGCCAGGGCCCGTTGTGTCCGCACGCCGGTGATCGCGGCCGCGGCCATCCAGATCGGGCCGGTCCCGGAGCGTTCCAGCAGGATGCCCTCGGGGTAGCGGGTGAGCACCGCTTTGCAGCGGTAGCCCAGATCGCCGACATTGACCCGCTCCAGCCAGTCCGGGGCGATGGTGCTGCCCAGGTACAGGCCGCGGGTGGGTGCGATGACCGCCGGCTGCAGGTAGTCCGGCACCGCCGGCAGCTCGCCGATGAGTTCCGCCTGCCGTTGCGCCCGGTGCTTCCAGCCACGCAGCATCCGCCGGATCACCAGACCGATCAGCACCACGACGACGAAGCCGAAAATATAGGTGCTGACCGCGGTCTGAGTGTTCATCCGCGATCCGGCGGGTACGCCGTGCCGTCCCGGGCGGTGATCCGGCCCCGCAGCAGTGTGGCGGTGACCGTGGCGGGCAGTGTCATCGCCGCGAGGGGGGTGTTGGCCGAGCGACTGGCCAGCGCCGACGCGTCCACCGTCCAGGAGGCGTCGGGGTCGACGAGCACCAGATTGGCCGGTTCGCCGACCTCCAAGGGCCGGCCCTGGTCGGCCAGGCCGACGATGCGGGCCGGGTTCTCGCTCATCACCCTGGCCACCCCCCGCCAGTCCAGCAGACCGGGCGCCACCATCGTCGCCACCACCACCGACAGCGCGGTCTGCAGGCCCAGCATGCCGGGGCGGGCCTGGGCGAACTCACAGCACTTCTCGTGCTCGGCATGCGGGGCGTGGTCGGTGGCCACACAGTCGATGACGCCGTCGGCCAGCGCCCGGCGCAGTGCCTCGGTATCGGAAGCCTCTCGCAGCGGCGGGTTGACCCGGTTGCGTCCGTCATAGCTCGCCAGCCGGCTGTCGTCGAGCATCAGATGGTGCGGGGTAACTTCGGCGGTGATGGAAATCCCCTGTTGTTTGGCCCATTTGAGGATTTCCACCGTGCCGGCCGTGGAGGCATGACAGATGTGCACACGGGCACCGGCGTCACGGGCCAGCAGCGCATCGCGGGCCACGATGGACTCCTCGGCGGCCCGCGGCCACCCGGAAAGTCCCAGCCGGGCGGCGTTGGGCCCCTCGTGGGCGACCGCTCCGACGGTCAGTCTCGGCTCCTCGGCATGCTGGGCGATGAGGACTCCCAGCCCCGCGGCGTACTCCAGGGCCCGACGCATGACCAGCGGGTCATGGACGCAGATTCCGTCGTCGGAGAACAGCCGGACTCCCCCGACACCGGCCGCCATCAGTCCCATCTCGGTCAGCTGCTTGCCGGCCAGACCGACTGTGACCGCGCCGACCGGGTGCACGTCGACCAATCCGACCTGCTGACCGCGCCGCCAGACATGGTCGGTGACCACCGGGCCGTCCGCCGGCGGGTCGGTGTTGGCCATCGCGAAAACCGCGGTGTAACCGCCCAACGCCGCTGCCGCCGAACCGGTTTCGATGTCCTCGGCGTACTCCCGGCCGGGCTCGCGCAGATGGGCGTGCAGGTCGACCAGCCCGGGCAGCAGCACCTGCCCGGCGGCGTCGATGACCGTGACCTCCGCCGCCGGCCCGACGATTCCGGCGCCACCGTCGGCCACCTCGAGTCCGGGTCCGATCGCGGCGATCTGGCCGTCGGTGATGAGCACGTCGACCGGTTCGCCGGCACCGTAGAGCCGAGCGCCCCGGATCAGCACCGCCGGTGGCGCACTCATACGTTGACCGCCTCGCCGATCCCGACCAGCAGATTGAACAACACCGCCATCCGAACGTGCACCCCATTGGAGACCTGTTGCAGCACAGCTGATTGCGCAGAGTCGGGGACGGCGAAGCCGATCTCCATCCCGCGCAGCATGGGCCCGGGATGCAGCACCACGGCGTGGTCGGCCAGTTGCGCCTGCCGGCGGTCGGACAGACCGTAGCGGACCGAGTACTCCCGCTCGGAGGGGAAGAATCCGCCGGTCATCCGCTCAGCCTGCACCCGCAGCATCATCACCGCGTCAGCACCGGGCAGTTCGGCGTCCAGATCATGGGACACCGTCGCCGCACCCCAGTCGGCAACCCCGACCGGGATCAGGGTGGGCGGGGCCACCAGCACCACCTCGGCGCCCAGGGTGTTCAGCAGCACGACATTGGACCGGGCCACCCGGCTGTGCAGGATGTCACCGACGATGACCACCCGCCGGCCCTCCAGCCCGCCGAGCCGCTGGCGGATCGTCAGCGCGTCGAGCAGCGCCTGGGTGGGATGTTCGTGGGTGCCGTCCCCGGCGTTGATCACACTGGGCCCCCCGTCCGGACCTGTCCCGTCCCCCTCGGCTGTCCACTCGGCCAGCAACTGCGCGGCACCGGACGCCGGATGCCGGATGACCAGCGCATCGGCCCCGGCCGCCCGCAGCGTCAACGCGGTATCCCGCAGCGACTCCCCCTTGGACACCGAGGATCCCGAGGCGCTGACGTTGATGACGTCTGCGCTCATCCACTTGCCGGCCACCTCGAAGGACACCCGGGTCCGGGTGGAGTTCTCGTAGAACATCGTGATGACGGTGCGCCCGCGCAGCGTCGGCAGCTTCTTGACCTCGCGGCCCAGCAGGGCCTGCCGGAACCGGTCGGCGTCGTCGAGGATCGCGGTGGCCTCATCGCGGGACAGGTCCGAGGCGGAGAGCAGGTGGCGGGCGGTCATGGCCGGGTGGGACCTCCGTGCGGTGCGATCCAGATGCCCTCGACGCCGTCGTCCTCGGTCAGCCGGACCTTGACGTTCTCGCTGCGGGAAGTGGGCACGTTCTTGCCGACATAGTCCGCGCGCAGCGGCAGCTCCCGGTGGCCGCGGTCGACGAGCACCGCCAACTGCACCGCGCGGGGCCGGCCGATGTCGCGCAGCGCGTCCAGCGCTGAGCGAACCGAGCGACCGGTGTAGAGCACGTCGTCGACCAGGATCACCAGAGCGCCGTCGATGCCCCCGGCCGGGATCGAGGTCTCCTCCAGCGCCCGCGGCGGCTGGAAATCGAGGTCATCCCGGTAGAGGGTGATGTCCAGGCCGCCGCACGCGACCGGGGTGCCGGAGAATTCGCGGATTCGCTTCGCAAGCCGGTCGGCCAGTGTCACCCCGCGGGTGGGAATGCCCAGCAGCACCACCGGCGGCGCCTCCGGGCCGGAGCCGGACTCGTCCAGGGCGGTCTTCTCGATGATCTGATGTGCCATCCGGGAAATGGTCCGACCGACGTCCGCAGCGGACATCAGTTCCCGGTCGGTGGCGTCCACGAAGAAACCGGACCTCCTTCTCCGCCTCGCCGGACGGATCGTTAAAGGATGTCGATCGCTGCGGAGCGTATCACCCGCCCGACGACCGCCGGTCGGGCGCGCCGGGCCTGCGTAGACTCGCGCCGGTGAGCCTCGCCGACAACCAGAACGCCATCGCCGAGGCGGTTGACGCCGGGCTGCTCGCCGGGGCGGTGACGTGCGTCTGGCATCGCGGAGAAGTGCTGCAGGTCAACACGATCGGCCATCGCGACGTTGAGTCCGGGCTGCCGATGCAGCGCGACACCATCTTCCGGATCGCCTCGATGACCAAACCGGTGACGGTCGCGGCGGCGATGACGATGGTCGAGGAGGGCAAGCTCGCGCTGACCGACCCGGTCAGCCGGTGGCTGCCCGAGCTGGCCGATATGCGGGTGCTGATCGACCCGACCGGTCCGCTGGACAGCGGCAACACCGTGCCGGCCGACCGGCATATCACCGTCGATGACCTGATGACCCACCGCAGCGGGCTGGCGTACGTGTTCTCGGTGATCGGCCCGATCAGCCGGGCCTACGCGGGTGTGTCGCTGCGCCAGGACCAGGACGGTTGGCTGGCCGAGGTGGCGGCACTCCCGCTGGTCCACCAGCCCGGCGAGCGGCTGACCTACAGCCAGGCCACCGAGGTGCTGGGCATCATCCTGTCCCGTATCGAGGGCAGGTCCCTTCACGAGGTACTCGCCGAACGCATCTTCGAACCGCTGGGCATGCCCGACACCGGCTTCCACGTCTCGCCGGACAAGCGTGGACGAACCGCCACCATGTACCGGCTCGATCCGCAGCGCGGCCTCCAGCACGACGCGATCGGACCGATCCCGGTTCGCGAGCCGCGCTTCTGCCAGGGCGGGGCCGGTCTGGTATCCACCGTCGATGACTACCTGCGTTTCGCCCGGATGCTGCTGGCCGGCGGGTGCCTCGACGGCGTCGGAGTGCTCTCGGCGGAGTCGGTGGAGTTGATGCGCACCGACCGGCTCACCGAGGCCCAGAAGCGGCACCCCTTCCTGGGGATGCCCTTCTGGATCGGCCGCGGATTCGGTCTGAACCTGTCGGTGGTCACCGACCCGGCGAGTTCCAACCGGCTCTTCGGCCCCGGCGGCCGGGGCACGTTCAGCTGGCCGGGCGCCTACGGCACCTGGTGGCAGGCCGATCCGGAGAACGAGGTGATCCTGATCTACCTGATCCAGAACTACCCGGACCTGACCTCGGCCGCCGCGGCGGTCGCCGGCAACACCGACCTGGCACGGTTGCAGTCGGTGCAACCCCGATTCGTCAGGCGCACCTACGCGGCGCTCGGCGTGTGAATCAGCGGGCTACCAGAACCTGACGCCGACGGCTTGGACGCTGAACCCGTGCGGGCCGCTGTGGCAGACCACCGACCGCGGCGAACCTGCTCCGACGTAGCACCAGCCGTCCCCGTTGACCAAGCGGTATCCCGGGACCAGGGAACCGACGGCACGGGTGAAGGTGGATGTGTCAGAACTGGTGTACTCGGCCTGTTGCTGCGGGCCGGCGACGATCTGTTCGGCGCTGGGCGGCGGCAACGGGCAGTAGTCACCCCCGCAGCTGTACGACCCGGGCGGCCCCGGTACGCCCGCCTGAACGGGAGTGCCGTCGGCGTCCCGACTGGGGACGATGTCGCAGCCGACCGCACCGTCTGGAGCGATCCCACAGCCCCGGCCGGCAAAACCGTCCGGCACAAAAAAGACCCAGCCAGGATCAGCCGTCGTGGTGAAGTTGCCGTCCGCGACCGGCCAGGTGCTCGGGTCGGCGGGGTCGGCGGCAGCCGTCGCCTGCGGGTACAGAACCGCAGCGGCTGCCAGTCCGAGGGCCGGCAGCAGACGTGCAATCGCATTGAACACGGATGCCGACGGTACGGCCTCAGTCCGGCCGCCGCGCGGTGATGCACCAGGACGCCGCCGGTACCTCGAAGCCGGCGGCCGCACGGTGCTGCTTCAGCTCGGCGACCACGCCTGCGACGACTTCGGCCCGGCGCGACTCGTCGGCCGCCATGAAGGCCGATCCAAGTGGTCCGGCGCTCAGAATCCGTTCGGCGGCGGCCAATCCGTCGCCCTCGAAGATGAACGGCGCCGCAACGGATTCCAGATGGACATCGGTGAAACCCGCTTCGTTCAGCAGCCGCTCGACCACAACGGGATCGGCCAGCGAAAACGGTCCCGGTGCGCCGGGCGGCGGCAGCGGCGGGCGCTCGATCCCGAGAATCTGCGTCGCGGTGGCGGCCGTCAACTGCATCCACGGGTTGCGGTCCAGGTGCTGCCACACCGATGC
>VERS01000159.1 GCA_018882545.1 Mycobacterium sp. | reverse complement strand
GTCCAGGCCGGGGTGGGCGGGCTGATGCTCTTCGGGGTGCCCCGTAGCGAGGACAAGGACGCGGTCGGTTCCTGCGGAATCCGCCCGGACGGAATCCTCAATGTGGCGCTTGGCGACCTCGCCGCCGACCTCGGTGATGCCACCGTCCTGATAGCCGACACCTGCCTGGATGAGTTCACCGACCACGGACACTGCGGAGTGCTGGACTCCGCAGGCCGGGTCGACAACGACGCGACCAACGAGCAGTACGTGAAACTCGCTGTGGCGCAGGCTCAAGCGGGCGCCGCGATGGTCGCTCCGAGCGGGATGATGGACGGCCAGGTCGGTGCGATCCGGGACGGCCTGGATGCCGCCGGTTTTTCCGAGGTTGCGGTGCTGGCATACGCGGCCAAATTCGCCTCGGCCTTCTACGGGCCCTTCCGGGAGGCGGTGGCCTCCAGCCTCACCGGTGACCGCCGCACCTATCAGCAGGACAGCGGAAACGGCCGGGAAGCGATCCGGGAGGTGATGCTCGACGTCGAGGAGGGCGCCGACGTCGTGATGGTCAAGCCGGCGCTGGGTTATCTCGACGTCGTGGCGGCGGCCGCGGCACTCTCGCCGGTTCCGGTCGCGGCCTATCAGGTGTCCGGCGAATACGCCATGATCAGCGCAGCGGCCGCCAACGGCTGGGTGGACCAGCGGGCCGCCGTGCTGGAGTCCCTGCTGTGCATCCGCCGGGCCGGTGCGGACATCATTCTGAGCTACTGGGCCGCCGATGCGGCCGACTGGCTGGCGTGAGCCAAGAACCGCAGGCCGGCGATGTGCGTCCGGCCGACGTCGACACCGGGTTCTGGCTCTGGTTGAGCGCGGTGCCACTGATGGTCGTCGGTCAACTCGCCGATGCCTACGTCGCTGCCACAGCGGCCGGATCGGCTTTCGTCTTCGTCACGACCGCGTTCATCACAATCATTCTCGGCGGAGTTGTCGTCGGATTGCTGGCCCTGCTGCGGTCGGGCTACCGATGGGCCCGGGCACTGCTCACCACCGGGGGGCTGGCCACCATCTTCTTCACGGTGGCGGGTCTGTTGGGCACGTCGCGACCTCCGCTGCCGGCCGTGGTCTACGCCGTGACCGGCATCTTCGGGTCGGTGTTCATCGCCGGGGGGATTTATCTGTTGCACCGGCCGGACTCTCACCGGTTCTTCACCCGCTGACCGGCAGCGTTAGGCTGACCGCACTATGAGCGAGCATCGACCCAGCGCGGTGACCACCGCGTGCTGGCTGCTGGTGCTCGGCGCGGTCATGCTGATCGTCGGGGGGGTGCTGGCCGGTCTGATGAGCTTCGACGCGATCCGCCACACGGCCCCGCCGACGGTCACCGACGATGCGGTGCGTGCCTACACCCGGCTGTACCGGGGCGCGGGGATCCTGTTCGGGCTGGCCGGGGTGGCACTGGTCTGGTTTGCCGCAAACGCCCGCCGCCGGGATCTGCGGTCCCGCCGGGCGGCGATGGCCCTGAGCCTTTCCATCGTGGTCTTGGTCGCGGTGGCGGCGGTGCTGTCCGGCACGCATATTCTGGTGTTGCTCAGTCTCATCCCGATCATCGTCGGCACGCTGCTGCTGAGCCGGCCCGCGGTCGTGGAGTGGTACGCCGGTGGGTAAATCGCCGGGCGACCCAGAGAACACCGGTAGCGCCCGCGGCGCGGGCGGCCGGGAGATTTTGCTGTTCGAGTCCGGCGCGAGTTGGTTGTGGCTGCTGGCCGGGCCGGCAGCCGCGCTGGCCATGGCGTTCGTCCAGTACCGAGCCGGCCTGGGGTTCCGGATGGCGGTGCCGCTGATGTTCCTGGTCCTGGTCACCGGTTTTCTCGCCCTGCAGGTCAAGGCGGCTCGCATCCACACCAGTGTCGAGCTGACCGCGGACAAGCTGCGGGAAGGCACCGAACTGATCGATATCGACGAGATCGTGACGGTGTACCCCGAACCCGAGGAACCCGTGCGGTCCAAGGGTCCGATCAGCAGTTGGCGGGTCAAACCCGCTGAGCCGCCGGAACCCTGGCAGCGGGCTCGCGCGCTGGGAGAGCTATCCGGGGTGCCCCGGGGCCGCACCGGGGTGGGCCTGAAGCTGACCGGCGGCCGACTGGTCCAGGCCTGGGCGCGCGATGCCGACGCCCTGCGCGCGGCGCTGACCCGGCTGGTGGAAACCCGGTGACGGCGCGGGCGGTCAAGCACCGGGTTCAGTTGCTGCTGGCCGGCCTTGCGATCGCGGCCGCGGTGCTGTGCTGGTTGCAGGTCACCAGCGTGGTCGACGTGCCGCCTGTGCTGGAGGGACAGCCGGCCACCGTATCGGTCGTCTATGACCCGCCGCTGATGATGGTGAGCTGGTTGCTGGCGACCGTCGGCGCAG
The DNA here is from genome assembly GCA_018882545.1 of Mycobacterium sp. Lineage (GTDB taxonomy): Bacteria > Actinomycetota > Actinomycetes > Mycobacteriales > Mycobacteriaceae > Mycobacterium. The sequence goes on along the minus strand of VERS01000159.1, from coordinate 3,483 downwards.
TTCTCGCAGTCCTCGGAGTTGCCGGTGCGCGGCGGGCCCGGAACGGTTAGCCGACCGGCGGCTCGCCGGCCGGCGGTCATCGCGGGACTGGTGAGCGCCGCGCTCACCACGCTGATCGAGGTCTGGTTCAATCCGGGTGGGTTTCAGCCGCTGTCGTCGGTCGGTGTCAATCTCGCGATCACCTCGGTGATCACCGGCGTGCTGGTCGCGGTCATCGCCCGGCGCGGGGTCCGGCACGGCCTGCGCTACGGAGTCGCCGCAGCCGTCGCCGTCATGGCCGTCAGTCTGCTCCTGGCCGGTACCGGCCTGGCCGGATTGTCGTTCTCCGGATGGCTCTGGGTCACGGCCGCCTACTGCGGAGTCCTCGCCTATCTCGTGGTGGCACGCTGATACCCCCCTGGGGTATAGTACGAGGCATGACCACCACGGATCTTCGGCTGTCCGGGATGAGTTGTGCCTCGTGCGCGGCTCGCGTGGAACGCTGCCTCAACGACCTTGACGGCGTGCAGGCCTCGGTCAACTTCGCCGTTGAGCAGGCCCACGTCGAGCACGGCTCCGGGATCAGTGCCGAGGACCTGGTGCGTGCCGTGGAGTCCAGCGGGTATCACGCCGCGGTGATCGATCACCACGACCACCACATGCACCACCAAGACCACCACATGAACCACGACATTCCACAGCGGCAGTTGCGGCCCCGGTTGATCGGTTCGGCCGTGCTGGCGCTCCCGGTGCTGGCGCTGTCGATGGTGATGCCGTGGCAATTCCCCGGTTGGCAATGGGTGGCGCTGGCGCTGACCACCCCCATCGTGTTCTGGGCCGGCTTTCCGTTCCACAAAGCCGCCCTCAACGCCGCCCGGCACGGCGCCTCCACGATGGACACCCTGGTTTCGCTGGGCACGCTGGCGGCGTATCTGTGGTCTGTGGTCGTGCTGCTGACTGCCGGCCCCGGACACCGCCACGGCGGGGCGCATGTGTACTTCGAGGTGGCCGCGGCGGTGACGGTATTCCTGCTGGCCGGTCGCTACGCCGAAGCCAAGGCCAAGCGGTCGGCGGGTTCGGCGCTGCGGGCCTTGCTGTCCCTGAGCGCCAAAGACGCCACCGTGATCCAAGACGGGACCGAGGTCCAGATCTCCACCGCGGATCTGGCGGTGGGCGACGTCCTTGTGGTCCGTCCCGGCGAGCGAGTGGCCACCGACGGTGTGGTGGTCGAGGGGGCCTCGGCGCTGGACACCTCGGCGATGACCGGAGAGTCGGTCCCGGTCGACGTCGGTGTGGGCGATGGCGTCCTGGGCGGTGCGGTGAACACCTTCGGCCGGATCCTCGTGCGCGCCGAGCGTGTCGGCTCCGACACCCAGTTGGCGCGGATGGCTCGGATGGTCGCCGACGCGCAGAGCGGTAAGGCCGCCATCCAGCGGCTCGCCGACCGGGTCTCGGCGGTGTTCGTCCCGGCCGTTCTTCTTGTCGCGACGCTCACCCTGGCCGGGTGGCTGGTGACCGGGCATTCGGCGGCGGCGGCCTTCACCGCCGCGGTGGCTGTCTTGATCATCGCCTGCCCCTGCGCGCTGGGCCTGGCCACCCCGACGGCCATCCTGGTCGGCACCGGTCGCGGTGCGCAGCTGGGTGTGCTGATCAAGGAACCCCAGGTGCTCGAATCGGTCGCCCGCATCGACACCGTCGTGCTGGACAAGACCGGTACCGTCACCACCGGTGCGATGACGGTCGGCGATGTGCAGGCCGAGCCGGGTGAAGACGCCGACGTCATCCTGGCCCGCGCGGCCGCAGTGGAAGCGGCTTCGGAGCATCCGGTGGCCGCAGCGGTGGTCGCCGAGGCGCGGGCGCGTGGGTTGACCGTCGCACCGGTGGCCGACTTCGTCAACGAGCCCGGCACCGGAGTGCGCGGTGTGGTCGACGGACTGCAGGTGCGGGTGGCCCGCGCCGCCGATGATGACGGACGCACCAGCGTGGCGGTCAGCTGGGATGGCCGGCAGCATGGGGTGATCCGCCTGGCCGACGCGGTCAAGCCCACCAGTGCGGCGGCGATCGAGGAACTGAAGGCGATGGGCATCACGCCGATGCTGCTGACCGGAGACAACCGGGCCGTCGCCGCCCGGGTGGCTGCCGAGGTGGGTATCGCACCGTCCGACGTCATCGCCGGGGTGCTGCCCTCGGAGAAGGCAGCCGCCGTTGCGGCGCTGCAGTCCGGGGGCCGCCGCGTGGCGATGGTCGGTGACGGCGTCAACGACTCGGTCGCCCTGGCCACCGCCGATATCGGCATGGCGATGGGGACCGGCGCCGACGCCGCTATCGAGGCGGGCGACATCACCCTGGTCCGCGGGGACCTGCGCACCGTTCCGACCGCACTGCGGCTGTCGGCGCGCACGTTGCGGACCATCAAACAGAATCTGGTCTGGGCGTTCGGCTACAACATCGCGGCCATCCCGCTGGCGGCCCTGGGTCTGCTCAACCCGATGATCGCCGGCGCGGCCATGGCGCTGAGTTCGGTGCTGGTGGTGACCAACAGCCTGCGGCTCAAGCGCTTCTCCTGACCCGGCCGTCCCCTGCCTGCCTGCCCCGGCTGTGAAACAAGAAACGAAATCTGTAACATTGTCTCCCATGACCGACCTCGCCGACACCCCGGACTCCGCCACCGCCGACGCGTTGCCGCTGGGTCCGGAATCGCTGGTCTGGAGGTACTTCGGCGACCGCCGGATCGCTCTCATCGGACCGCGGCCCGCGGTGCTGCAGAACATGCTTGCCGAGCTCGGCCAGGGTGTGGCCGATCACTCGGTGTTCTTCGCCGACACCGCCGCGCGGATCAAGCGTTCCCTGCCGCCGATCTACCGGACGGTCTACGGCAGCGAGGACGACAACGCCGGCGCCTCCGTCCGTGAGTTCCACCACGGCATCAGAGGTGAGATGCCTGCGGAGTACGGAGGCGGCCGCTACCACGCGCTGGATCCGGACACCTACTACTGGGCGCACGCCACCTTCTTCGACCAGGTGCTCTATTTCACCGACACTTTCGTCAGGCGACTCTCCCGGGCCGAGAAGGAGCAGATGTACCTGGAGTCCAAGACCTGGTACCGCCGCTACGGAGTCAGTGACCGACCGATGCCGGCCGACTATGCGGCGTTCGAGAAGTACTGGGACCACATGATCGACGAGGTGCTGGTTGCGCATCCGACCGCGAAATACGGCGTCGGCTACGTCACCAAGGGCTTCCCGCGGCCCAAAGGCGTCTCCGACTTCGCCTGGAAAGTCATTGCGCCGGTATTCAATCCGCTCGCGGCTTTCCTCACCACCGGCGGCATGCCACCGCGGACCAGGGAGATCCTGGGACTGCCGTGGGATGAGCGCAGCGAACGCCGGTATCAGCGTTTCGCCGCGCTGTGCCGTTCCAGTGTGGTCAACCGGATCTGGGACCGGCTGCCGATGACGTGGCGCTACACGCCTTACGCCCGTGAGGGTTTCGGGCGCTACGCC
>VERS01000744.1 GCA_018882545.1 Mycobacterium sp. | reverse complement strand
CAGGACCACTCCCGGCCCAAGCCATTTGCTCATCAAACCCATGATGTGAAGCCCTTCCCCGGCCGCAGAACCGCCGGTAATCATCCGTTGCCGGCCCGGTGGACCGACTGTCCTCCCCTATTCGGAGCCGCGGCGCGGCCGGATTGGCGGAGTCTTCAGATAGGCGTCCGCAGCCCCATTTCCGTCACCAGAGCGGGAATCTAGCGATCGCTTGACTCGCCCGAATATCTACGTTTTGGTCATTAATTCGCTCTGAGACGAGGCTTACAGCTACTCTCGATCGTCGACGGCTTCCGATACCGGCCCGAAACGTATTCCGGCCAGGGCAAAACCGTCCCATACGCCGTTTCTCCGTCAACGCGCCCGATGCGCTAACGTTCGCAGCTGCAATTTGCTGGCCGACAGTCAAATGGGGGGCGATCCGTATCTGGCTTCACTGCACCGGTGGGGAGGGAGCTATCGCCGCCACCGGCTCACCCCGCACCCGGACGCCCGGCCGCGGCTGTGTCACCACCCTGCTCGCGTTGACTCTCAGCACCGGTCTGACAGCGACGACGGCGCTGCACACCACTGCCACCGCACGGGGGTCGGAGAGCACGGTGCTGACCCTGGAGGGCGGGATCGTCGGGGCCCAGAACCTCGTCCGCTTCACACCGCTGCAGCTCAGCGGGAAGCTGTGCCAACCGCCGAACCGCTGCCGGCCGGTGGATTACCCGGCCCTGCCCGGTGAGGAGTTCAACCAGCAGGGCGCGGACATCCTCGCGGAGGCCATCGCCGCGGCCACCGCCGGCGGCGAGCCGGTCACGCTGTTCGGCCACAGCCAGGGCGGCCAGGTCATCCACGTCCTGCTGCGCCGCTGGGCCGCCGATCCCGACACCGCCCCGCACCCGGATCTGGTCTCGTGGGTCTCCATCGGAAATCCCGAGAATCCGATGGGCGGGACCGCGCGTAAGCCGGGATTCCCCGCCGACACCCCCTACCGCGGTACCGAGGTGATCCGCCAGTACGACGGCTGGGCCGACTGGCCGTCGGCCAAGGGCAATTTGCTCGCCGCCGCCAACGCCGCGGTGGGGGCACTGATGGCGCACCCCAATTACTTCAGGGTGGATCTCGACGACCCCGCCAACGTCCGGCACACCCCGGCCAATGCCGACGGCACCCCCGGAGCGGTCACCTACGTGTGGGTGCCCACTCCGCTGCTCCCACTGGTCGCCGGTGCGGGAATCCTGGCGCCGGCGCTGGATTCGATGCTGCGCCCGATCGTCGAGGCCGGCTACGACCGACCTGTCGACCTCGGGACCGGCGAGGACCCCGATCCCGGACAGAACCCCGGCACCGGCCGGCCGGCCGGCCCCGACGACCGCCGCACGGCCCGGCAGGCCGCGGGC
>VERS01000158.1 GCA_018882545.1 Mycobacterium sp. | reverse complement strand
CCACGCCAGCAGGCCGCGGTTGTCCGCCGAACGCTGCCGCACTGCCGCCCGTATCCCGTTGACGTTGACGGTCGTCACGATCACGGCAGGAACCTACCGCGGGCCGATTAGGCCGCCACTATCGGCGGAGCCGTGGACGGGCGAGTCGCTCCGGTTGGAGTGGTGACTTCGGCGAAATGAGTGCCGTGGTCTCGGCGATCGGCGCACAGTTCAGCGTCAGCGGTGCGGCGGTCGGCCAGATCGAGACAGGCCAGGCCGATCTCAGCAGCTACCCCGGCCTCGGCGATGGGCGGGGAGTACCGGCGGCTTCCTCAGCGCCTCAGGCGAGCGACCGCTTCAGGTTGTCGGCCAGCGTCGCCAAGAATTGCTCGCTGGTCTGCCAGGGCTGATCGGGGCCGATCAGCAAGGCCAGATCCTTGGTCATCTGCCCGCCCTCGACGGTTTGGATGACGACATCCTCAAGCGTCTCGGCGAAGTCGATCACCTCGGGAGTGTTGTCCAACTTGCCCCGGTGGGCCAGCCCGCGAGTCCAGGCGAAGATCGATGCGATCGGGTTGGTGGAGGTCGGCTTGCCCTGCTGGTACTGGCGGTAATGGCGGGTCACCGTGCCGTGTGCGGCCTCGGCCTCCACGGTCTTGCCGTCCGGGGTCAGCAGCACCGATGTCATCAACCCCAGGGATCCGTAACCCTGGGCGACGATGTCGGACTCGACGTCGCCGTCGTAGTTTTTGCAGGCCCACACGTAGCCGCCCTCCCACTTCAAACAGGAGGCCACCATGTCGTCGATCAGGCGGTGCTCGTAGGTCAGGCCGCGGGCGTCGAAATCCTCTTTGAAGTCCTCGTCGAAGATGCGCTGGAACTCGTCTTTGAACATCCCGTCGTAGGCCTTGAGGATGGTGTTCTTGGTAGACAGATACACCGGGTAATTCTGTTGCAGCGCATAGGAAAACGTTGAGCGGGCGAAGTCCTGGATGGACTTCTTGAAGTTGTACATCCCCATCACCACCCCGCCGTCTTCGGGGATGCGGACGACCTCGTGCACGATTGGCTCGCTGCCGTCCTCCGGAGTGAAGGTCAGCGTGACGGTGCCGGGACGATCGACCTTGAAGTTGGTGGCCCGGTACTGGTCGCCGAAGGCGTGCCGGCCGATGATGATCGGCTTGGTCCACCCAGGCACCAGGCGAGGGATGTTGGAAATCACGATCGGGGCGCGGAAGATCGTGCCGCCGAGGATATTTCGGATGGTGCCGTTGGGCGACAGCCACATCTGCTTGAGATTGAACTCTTTGACGCGTGCCTCGTCGGGGGTGATGGTGGCGCACTTGACGCCGACGTTGTGCTTGAGGATCGCGTTGGCGGAGTCGATGGTGACCTGGTCGTCGGTGGCGTCGCGGTGTTCGATACCCAGGTCGTAGTACTCCAGGTTGACGTCCAGGTACGGCAGGATCAGGGTGTCCTTGATCTGCTTCCAGATGATGCGCGTCATCTCGTCGCCATCGAGCTCGACGACGGTGCCCTCGACCTTGATCTTGCGTCCGCTCGACATTTAAGTCGCCCATCCTCCTCGGCCGGGCGGGCACTCGCCCGCTTGGGGGCAACATTACAAGGGACGACCGGCCGGCGACGGGCGTGCCTCTGCATCTGCGCGGGCGCCTCGCCGCACTGTTCACCGCTTTGGACTGCTGTGTTCGCCCGCTGTTTTCCAGCCAGGTTTCCAGCCGAGACCGACTGGTCACCCAGCGCCGGTGTGCGATAGGCTGTCTTCCGGTCATGAGTGCCAGCGAAAAGCCCCGGCTTGCTGGCCGGCAACCCTCCAACCGCGGTGGGGTGCCCTGGGTGATGACCAGGTTGAGCAGCCACCAACCGGCTGCACGGCAAGCGCGGGTCCGCTATCACGGGCCCCCCGAGTAGACAGGGAAACCTGATGCGGAGCCCTCATATGTGTCGCTGTTGTTGATCACGCCCCTGCCGGCCCTCGCCGACCTACCGCCGTGAAACAGCCCAGCGACCCCTTAGGAGTACCACCCCATGACCCCCGACGACTGGTCCTTCGAGACCAAACAGATCCACGCCGGACAGACCCCGGACGCCGCCAGCCACGCCCGCGCGCTGCCGATCTACCAGACGACGTCCTACACCTTCGACAGCACCGACCACGCCGCCGCCCTGTTCGGGCTGGCCGAGCCGGGCAACATCTACACCCGGATCATGAACCCGACCACCGACGTCGTCGAGCAGCGCATCGCCGCCCTCGAGGGCGGCGTGGCCGGGCTGCTGCTGTCCTCCGGCCAGGCCGCGGAGACCTTCGCGATCCTCAACCTTGCCGGCACCGGTGATCACATCGTGTCCAGCCCGCGGCTCTACGGCGGCACCTACAACCTGTTCCACTACACGCTGCCCAAGCTGGGGATCGAGACCACCTTTGTGGCCGACCCCGACGACCCGGATTCCTGGCAGGCCGCGGTGCGGCCCAACACCAAGGCATTCTTCGGCGAGACCATCTCCAACCCGCAGATCGACGTCCTGGACATCCCAGGGGTCGCCAAGGTCGCCCACGACAACGGCGTCCCGCTGATCGTCGACAACACCATCGCCACTCCCTACCTGATCCGTCCGATCGACCACGGGGCCGACATCGTCGTGCACTCGGCGACCAAGTACCTGGGCGGGCATGGCACCGCGATCGCCGGGGTGATCGTCGACGGCGGCAACTTCGATTGGACTGCCGCGGGGAAGTTCCCCGGCTTCACCACACCGGACCCGAGCTATCACGGGGTGGTGTTCGCCGACCTCGGCGCCCCGGCATTCGCCCTCAAGGCCCGCGTGCAACTGCTGCGCGACCTCGGTTCGGCACCGGCGCCGTTCAACGCCTTCCTGATCGCGCAGGGTCTGGAGACGCTGAGCCTGCGCATCGAACGCCACGTGTCCAACGCCGGGCGGGTGGCCGAGTTCCTCGCCGGGCATCCCGACGTGGCCGGTGTGAACTACGCCGGGCTGCCCAGCTCACCGTGGTACGAGCGGGGTCGGGCACTGGCACCCAGGGGAACCGGGGCGGTGCTGTCCTTCGAACTGGCCGGGGAGGCCCAGACTGCCGTCGACAGAGCCAAAGCCTTCGTCGACGCCCTGCAACTCCACAGCCACGTCGCCAACATCGGCGATGTGCGATCGCTGGTCATCCACCCGGCGTCGACCACCCACCAGCAGCTGTCGCCCGACGAACAGCTGGCCACCGGGGTCACCCCCGGTCTGGTGCGGCTGGCCGTGGGGCTGGAGGGGATCGACGACATCCTGGCCGACCTCGAGCGGGGGTTCGCTGCCGCAAAAGCGGTCCGGCGCGCCACCGCTGTGGCGGCCCCTTGAGGGATCCGGATATGACACTTTCCTTCGAGCGGCGCGCCGCAGCCCTCCCCGCGGAGGGCGAGATCGGCGTGGTGGACATCGGTCCGCTGCGGTTGGAGAACGGTTCGGTGATCGACGACGTGTCGATCGCGGTGCAGCGCTGGGGCGAACTGTCCCCCGACCGCGACAACGTCGTCGTCGTCCTGCACGCGCTGACCGGCGACTCGCACATCACCGGTCCGGCCGGGCCGGGGCACCCCACGCCGGGCTGGTGGGACGGGATAGCCGGACCGGGAGCGCCGATCGACACCCGGCGCTGGTGTGCGGTGGCGACCAACGTGCTCGGCGGCTGCCGGGGATCCACCGGCCCCAGTTCGCTGGCCCGCGACGGCCGACCATGGGGTTCGCGGTTCCCGTTGATCACCGTCCGCGACCAGGTCGACGCCGACGTGGCCGCCCTGGCCGCGCTGGGCATCACCGAGGTGGCGGCGGTGGTCGGCGGGTCGATGGGCGGCGCGCGCGCCCTGGAGTGGATGGTCGGCTACCCCGACCGGGTCCGGGCCGCGCTGGTGCTGGCCGTCGGTGCCCGGGCCACCGCCGACCAGATCGGAACCCAGAGCACCCAGATCGCGGCGATCAAGTCCGACCCGGACTGGCAGGGCGGGGACTACTACGGCACCGGCCGCTCCCCCGACGCCGGCATGGGCCTGGCCCGCAGGTTCGCGCATCTGACCTATCGGGGCGAGGCTGAACTGGACACCCGCTTCGGCAATGACGGTCAGGATGACGAGGATCCACTCGCCGGTGGCCGCTACGCCGTCCAGAGCTACCTGGAGCATCAGGGCGCCAAGCTGATCCGCCGGTTCGACGCCGGCAGCTATGTGGCGCTGACCGAGACGCTGTCGAGCCATGACGTCGGTCGCGGGCGCGGCGGGGTCGCCGCGGCACTGCGGTCCTGCCCGGTTCCGGCCGTCGTCGGCGGTATCACCTCCGACCGGCTCTACCCGCTGCGACTGCAGGAGGAACTGGCCGATCTGCTACCCGGCAGCGGACCAGTCAACGTCATCGAGTCGGTTTACGGCCACGACGGCTTCCTGCTGGAGACCGAAGCCGTCGGGCAGCTGCTGCGCAAGACGCTGTCCATGGCCTCCCGGTGAGCACCGCTCACGAACGCTCACTGTCCTTCGGTGCGCAGGCCGCGGCCTACGAGCGGGGCCGCCCGTCGTATCCGCCGGAGTCGATCGACTGGCTGCTGGCCCCCACCTCAGCCTGGACGGCACGTGACGTCCTCGATCTTGGCGCCGGCACCGGCAAACTGACCACCCGACTGGTCGAACGCGGGCTGAACGTCATCGCCGTCGACCCGATCGCGGAGATGCTCGAAGTGTTGCGCTCGGCGCTGCCCGAGACTCCCGCGCTGCTGGGTACCGCCGAGCATATTCCGTTGCCGGACAACGCCGTTGACGCCGTCCTGGTCGCGCAGGCCTGGCACTGGTTCGATCCAGAGCAGGCGGTGGCGGAGGTCGCCCGCGTGCTGCGACCCGGCGGCCGGCTCGGTCTGGTGTGGAACGTTCAGGACGACCGGCTCGGCTGGGTCAAGGAGTTCAACCGGATCGTCGGCACCGAACACGACCGGGTGACCTCACCGGACCTGCCGGCGCCGTTCTCCGATGTCACGAGTCATCGGTTCGAGTGGACCAACTACGTGACGCCGCAGGCGCTGATCGACTACGTCGCCTCCCGCAGTTACTGCATCACCTCGCCAGCCGATGTGCGCGACCGCACCCTCGAAGAAGTCCGGGAACTGCTGGCCACCCACCCGGCGCTGGTCAACTCCGCCGGCATCGCGATGCCCTACGTGACGATCTGCATCCGGGCGACGCTGGCCTAACTGGTCCCCAGCGGGTCGATGGTCCAGGCGATGTAGACCACCGCCGCGCACACGGTCACCATGGTGGCGACGTCGAGCCTCCTGGAGCGCACCGCCAGCACGCCCACCCGGTCTTCGGGCAGCAGCAGCCGCAGGCCCGCGGCCACGCCGACGCCGATCCCGATCAGCAGGGCGCCGCGGCGCCAGAACCCGGCCGCCACCAGAACGGCGGCGACCAGGCCGATGCCCGCGACGGTCAGGACCGGCCACTGGCGACGGAACACCGCCCTCCAGTACGCCTTCATCGGGCGGCTTCCGCCAGCTCCTTCTCTGCTCGTTCGACGACGTTGGTCAGCAGGAAGGCCCGGGTCAGCGGTCCAACGCCGCCGGGATTCGGCGACACCGCGCCCGCGACCTCCCAGACGTCGGGCGCGACGTCACCGGTGAGCTTGCCATCGACCCGGCTGACCCCGACGTCGACAACGGCCGCGCCCGGCTTGACCATGGAGGCGGTCAGCATGTGCGGGACTCCGACCGCGGCGACGATGATGTCGGCCTGCCGGGTCAGAGCGGCAAGGTCACGAGTTCCGGTGTGGCACAAGGTGACTGTGGAGTTCTCCGAGCGGCGGGTCAGAAGCAGGCCGAGCGGGCGGCCGACGGTCACAC
>VERS01000743.1 GCA_018882545.1 Mycobacterium sp. | reverse complement strand
CTCTCCAACGGCGCCGACGGCGACCGGCGCCCCGGTGTCGTCGACGACCGCCAGGTCCCAGCCCGCCAGCGGCAGACCGATGCTGACCGGGGCCCCGCCCTGAAGTTTTGCGCCGCAGGACACCACGGTGGCCTCGGTGGGGCCGTAGGTGTTCCACACCTCCCGGCCCACACCGTCCTCCCCGGACGCCAGCCGCTCGGCCAGATCCGGCGGGCAGGCCTCGCCGCCGAAGATCACCAACCGGACCGCCTCCAAAGCCTCCGCCGGCCACAGTGCGGCCAAGGTCGGCACGGTCGAGACCACGGTGATGTCCCGGGACACCAGCCACGGGCCCAGGTCCATGCCGCTGCGCACCAGAGCCCGCGGTGCCGGTACCAGGCAGGCGCCGTGCCGCCAGGCCAGCCACATCTCCTCGCAGGAGGCGTCGAACCCGACGGACAGTCCGGCCAGCACCCGGTCCTCCGGTCCGATCGGGTTGTGCTGCAGAAACATCCGGGCTTCGGCATCGACGAAGGCGGCGGCGTTGCGGTGGGTCACCGCGACACCCTTGGGTGTTCCGGTCGATCCGGACGTGAAGATGATCCAGGCGTCGTCGCCGGCTCGCGGTGCACCGGCACCCCCGCCGCGCGCCGGTCCGGGGCCGCGACTCAGACCGGCCTCGGTGATGACGCCGGCGACCGCGGCTTCGGAGAACACCAACGCGGCGCGTTCGTCGGGGTCGTCGGCGTCGACCGGGACGTAGGCCGCGCCGGCCGCCAGGGTGGACAGGATCGCCAGGTACAGCGAGTAGCTGCCGGAGGGCATCCGGATGCCGATCCGGTCGCCCCGGCCGATCCCGCGGGCCGCCAGCCACCGCATCCCGGCCTCGATGTCCTCGATCACTTCGCCGTAGCTGAGCTGGACCTCGCCGTCGTCGATCGCCGCGGCATCCGGGTGGCGGGCCGCGGTGTCGTAGAGGATGTCGATCAGCGTGCGCGGCGCAGCAGCCTGCCCGGACAGCAGGTACTGGGCGGGGATCGCGGACATCGCCCCGAATCCTATTGTCCCGACGCTCGGCCCGGTGTCGCCTCGGTGCCGTCAACCTGAGACACTTTGCACCGGGCAGTGTTCTTTCGCCGTCGGCCGTCCGGTTCCGCGGGCCGGCCCGGCCCCGGGGCCGGCGGCACTGACCCCAGCCGCGTTCGACGACCGGAGGTCCGGGTGAGTGTTTCCGGTTTCGAGTGGGGCATCACTCTGGCCGTGACGCTGGCCGTGCTGCTCATCGACGTCCTGATCTTCGCGCGGCGACCGCACGAGCCGAGCCGACGGGAGTGCGTGACCGCACTGAGCGTCTATGTCGGCCTGGCGGTGGGCTTCGGATTGTGGGTGTGGCGGGTCCACGGAGGTCAGTAC
>VERS01000742.1 GCA_018882545.1 Mycobacterium sp. | reverse complement strand
GTCGTTGTTCACCCGCTCAACCTATGTGCTCAACCTATGTGCTCAACCCATGTGCTCAGAAATCCGAGTGTGTCGAAAACCTGGGTGCTGGGCGGATCAGCGGAGCCATTCCAGATGGCCGGACAGCAGGATGTAGCCGACGTAGGCGACGGTGTTGATGATGCCGTGGGCCAGGATCAGCGGCCACAGTCGGCCGGTGCGGCACCAGGCGTAGCCGAACACCAGTCCCATTGCGAGGTTTCCGATCCCGGCGCCGATTCCTTGGTAGAGGTGGTAGAGGCCGCGCAAGGCGCTGGAGGCGAGCACCGCACGGGACTGGCTGATCCCCAACTGCTGTAACCGGGTGATGAGGTAACCCACCACCACGACCTCCTCCGCGAACCCGTTGGCGAACGCCGCCAGGATCAGTACCGGGATGCGCCACCACGACTCCCGCAACCCGGACGGCTCGACCTCGGCGTTGAGGCCCAGATGCCGGGCCGCCAGGTAGAGCAACAGGCCCGGGACGCCGATGAGGGCCGCCAGGCCCAGCCCCGCAGCGGCGTCGGAACGCCAGCGGATCCGGCCCACTCCGATCATCGACGGTCGGATTCCGCTGCGCCACAGCAGGTATAACGCCAGACCGCCCCAAGCGACCAGCTGGGCGATCGAAACCATGTTCAAGCCGAGATTGATCAGGTCATAGCGGGATTGGTTGGGGTTGAGCCGAACCCGGTGGCTGCCGAGACCGGACAGCAGCGCATCGGCCAGTTGCAGAACCGCGATCAGGGCGCTGACCCCGAAGGTGACCGCAAGCATGACGCCGATCTCGATACCGGTGGCGCGACGGTCGGCGGGGAGGAAATCGTCGCGGCTGACGCTCACCCCGCCACGGTAGCGGCCCGTCCCGCGCGCCCCGACCCGATAGTGTTGGCAGGTGCCCCGCATCGCCTACCTCGGCCCCGAGGGGACCTTCAGCGAAGCGGCGCTGCTGAGGATGGCGGCCGGCGCGATGGTGCCCGATGCCGGTGAGCTCCAACCCCAACCGGCGGAGAGCACCCCGGCTGCTCTCGAGGCCGTCCGCGCCGGTGCCGCCGACTTCGCCTGCGTCCCGATCGAGAACTCGATTGAGGGCAGTGTGCTGCCGACCCTGGACAGCCTGGCCGCCGGTCCACCGCTGCAGATCTACGCCGAGCTGACCCTTGATGTGGCGTTCAGCATCGTCACCCGGCCGGGGGTAGCGGCCGGGCGGGTCGTGACCGTGGCGGCCTTCCCGGTGGCCGCCGCGCAGGTTCGCCGCTGGCTGGCTGAACACCTCCCCGGCGCCGAGGTGGTGCCGGCCAACTCCAACGCCGCCGCCGCCCGCGACGTGGCCGAAGGCCGCGCCGATGCCGGGGTCAGCACGGCCCTGGCC
>VERS01000157.1 GCA_018882545.1 Mycobacterium sp. | reverse complement strand
CGCTAGAATCGTTGGGGGGCCTGCCTCTAGGCGGCCGTCATTGCATCCGAGGTCGAGAGACCCTGGGAAGTTTCCTATTCCCCAGGGAGAACCCTCGTGAAGCAATCCCTCACACCAAACACCGATTCCGCGTCGGTACTTCGGATCGAAGTGCGCCGGATCGTTGACCGCGCACCAAAAGCCACACCCGCCCAACGGGATCTGATCACCGCGATCCTGCGCACGCCCACAGGCGGTGACGTGTAGTGCAAAACAACGAACGCCGGGTCACCGTGAAGATGAACCCGGCGCCCGCCGCCAACTCCCATCATAACGCCGCAACCGCTACGCACCTTCGGCGTGAAGCTGCGCGCCGGTTGCCTCCGCTTGCATGTGGCTGCGTCGACCCGTGGCCCTGCCGATGCGCCAGCGCCGAGCCGTTTGACCGTGCCGTCGACGCCTACGCGGATGCCCTGGCGTATTTGGAGTCGCACGGGCTGACTGGCGCACCGTTCATCCCCGAATTGCGCGCCCTGTGGCGGCGCGGTGAGAACGAGCGCCGGATCGTGCACGAAATCACTTCGCGCTGGCTGGTGGCTTAGATGACCACCAACCGCGACGATGAAGTGCTCGACATGCACGCCGCCGACAACCCCTCGGCGCTGGCCGGGATGGTCAACGGCGTATGGCTCGACGCCCAGCAGTTCCCGCCTCTGCGGTATGCCGTGGCCGGCATAATCCCCGAAGGTCTAGGAGTCCTTGTCGGGCCGCCCAAAGCCGGGAAAAGCTGGCTCGTTGCCAATATCGGACTGGCTGCGGCCGCCGGCGGTAAAGCGTTGGGCCGCATCCCCGTCGAGCAGCGACCAGTGCTGTATCTGGCACTTGAGGATGGACACCGCCGCCTACAGAGCCGGTTCCGGCGCATCATGGCCGACGGCCCCATCCCCGCCGCCATGCACGTCATCATCCGCGCCCAGTCCTACTACGTCATCCCGATGGTGACCGAGTTCCTGGCACTGCACCATGACCGTCAGCCGTTGGTCATCCTCGACACCCTCGGCCGGGTCAAACCACCCAACCGGCCCGGCGGTGACTCTTACGCGCAGGACTACGCAATCGGCGCCAGCCTCAAACAAGCCATCGACACCACACCCGGCGCAACCCTGCTGGTGGTTCATCACAGCCGCAAAGCCGAGTCGGCCGACTTTGTTGACGCCGTATCTGGCACACAGGGCATCGCCGGGTCAGCCGACTTCGTCATGGTGCTGGCCCGCAAACGTCACTGCAACGATGCAGTGTTGGCGGTCACCGGCCGCGACATCTCCGAGAACGAATACGCCATCACGACCGATGGCGGCCTGTGGTCACTCGATGGTGCAGACCTCGCGGCGGCGGCAGGTCGGGCACGGGAACGACGGGACGAAGGCAAGCTCAGTGATCGGACGCTGGAAGTGCAGATGTTCGTTAACGGTCGAACCCAAACCCGCGCCGCCGACCTCACCGCCTTGGGCATCGACCAGGAGCAGGCTCGGGTCTATCTGAATCGGCTGGCCGATTCGGGCCGTATCCGCAAGACCGGCCGAGGTGTCTACGGCCCCAGCGTCGACCCCAACCAGTTGACCTTGCCCGACGATGAATCTTCTTCTGTTACGACCGTTCCGACTGTTACGTCTAACGAATCGTCGCAGTTAGAGGGCGGCGACAGTCAAGCCGGGAACGTAGCACCGCTAAGACCAAGTGTTACGTCTGAGAGTGTCAGCCGGAACCCGGCCGACGGGAACGTAACAGTCATAACAGACGTAACACCGATTCATCCCGAGCGGCCGTTGTGATCCCTTCTCGCGGTATCCCAGCACCCTGGATCTCTGCCAAGAATGTTCGGGCACGGGGGCCCTGATCCTGCAACGCCCTCCGTCGCGTTTCCCTCCCTCTTGGACGAAATCAAAGAAAGCGAAGAACAGCATGACCGAGATGACCTTCTCTCCCACCGACTGCCGGCGTGCCTGCGCTCTGCTGGTTCACGCCGCAGGCGCTGATTCCGCTGGCATGGCTGCAATCTGGGAGGAAACCACCACAGACGACCAATGTGCCGACCTCCTCGCTGCTGTAGTCGCAGTAGTGCTCGAATTGGTACCGGGTTTCCGTACCAAACAGGGAATGGCGGCTCTGCGCGAATTCGCCGCCACCTTCGCCGAGTCCGAGACAGCCGCCGATGGCTGCTGACGACGACGTGATTCCTGCACGCGGGGTCCTGCTATCCGCATCTGCCGCCCGCGAGATCGTCGCCGCACTCGACCACCTGGGCCGTCTTGCCGCACCCCGCGGGATGCAACTCTCTGAGCGGCTGCACGTCATACGGCGCGAGCTACTGACCAGTGCTACTAGCGCCGACACTCACGCGCGCGCGAGCGCGGACGCCGCTGTGGCGCAGTCGGATTCACAATGGACTACGAACGTGGCCGATACGGCCGCCGCAGCCCAAGAGCTGGGGATAACCCCCGGCGGCGTGGCCTGGCTATGCAGGAACGGCCGACTTACCGCAGCCCGATGCGGTGGAAGGTGGTTCATCGACACCGAATCGCTGCGCGCATACCAACTAGAACGAGAGGAGCGGTAGTGCCGAATCCACTGGTACCCAGCTTGTCTGAGCAGCGTTACTCCATGAGTACGTTGCTTGCGAATCCGACCCGTATCAACCGGGTCATTGCCCGTCTCGCAGCCGACCAAATGATTGCAGACTCTCTATACAGGCCAGCGGCCAGCGCAGTGAGCGGTGGTGGCATGTTATTTGACGTTCTCTTGGCCGGCGGAAATTTCGCCGACCGGGATGTCGAACAGCGATCTCCTGGTGCGGAATACATGATCAATATCGGGGAGCTAGTTACAGACTTGGCGACTCCTCAAGACTTCGGCAGTCGCATCGAGCTCTACGACGAGCACCTCGATCGCTACGATCCGGCCGTGACGGCATCGAAGATCGCACAGCTTGCTAACACGCTGGCGCGGAAGATTGACCAGGTGGCCTTGGCCGCCATCGACGCCGCTCACGCGAAGCACGGCATCCCCGCAGTGTCCGGTCACGATTGGGACAGCCTGGTCACGGTTGGGCCGCTGGACTCGATCACCCCGAACTCAGAGCGCCCGTTGGCCGACATCGCCACAGCCGCACTCAAGGTGAGAGAAGACGACCTCGGCGTGCCTCCGCCCGACACGCTCGTTTGCCACCCGGCACAGTTGACTGCAATGCGGATCGGCTACGGCGCTGAAACTTCCGATGTGCTTGCTTCGGTGGGTATTACGTCGGTGCGGACCTCGATGCAGGTGCCCGCCGGCACGGCTTACGTGGTGTCGAGTGGACAGGCTGGGATCCTCGGCTTTGAGCGCCCTCTGACTACCGAGGTGATCCCCGAGCGCACCCGCCGCAGCACCTGGGTGCAGGTGTACGCGGTGCCGGCGTTCGCCGTCCCGACGCCCGGTGCGGTGCGGCGAATCACCGGCCTCGCGGGAGCGGGATCGTGACCCGCGAGGAACTCGTAGCCTGGGCCGCGCGGCATGGTTTGAGCGTGGTGGCGACGGTCCACTACAACCAGTTGTGCGCTCAGGCAGCGGAGCGGATCGCGGCGCAGACCGACCTCGATGCCGACTTGGCGGACTTGCTAGGCCGCTAACAGAGAACCGGGCCGGGGCGCGTTCGAAAGCGCGGTCCCCTTTCCCGCGAGGTGTGCGCGCCCCGGTCCTCCTCGGCTACGTCATGCCCGCTAGCCCGGTGGCGGTGGCGGAGGTAAGCCTGGAACCGGTGGATTCACGTTCATGTCCCCCGGCTGCGCTGGCATCGGCGCGGCCGGGTAATTCAGGCAGTTTGTAGGCCCATCGCCTGTTGTTCCCATTGTCGTGCAAACGGAGTAACTGCCGTCAGGGTTGTAGCACGTCACCTGTGAGGCGAAGGGAACCGTGTACATGGTCAACCATGTTGGTTGCGTGCAGTTCTGACCGGGGTTCGCAATCGCGGGCTGCGATTGGAGAAGGGCCGCCACCGGAATGACAGCGGCGACCAGGGCCAGTCCAATGCGTGATTTCGAGAACGACGACACGGGTCGGCTCCCCAGAAATCAACTGAGCTTGACCATGACCCCGCCGCTGAAGGCGGAGTCATGCAACTCGATTGCCTCGGGGACGGATCCTGGCGGTACGTCGAAGGACACCACAGTGTCGATTCCCAGCCCGGGGTTGATGTTGTCCCCGTCGCCTTGAACTCCGAGAATCGAGGCCGCGTCGAACTGCTTGCCGTTGACGATCAGCTTCTGATTGCTGGCGAAGTAGTTCTGTGCCTCGGCGCCGGTGTTCGTGACCGATAGAGCGACGTTGACGAACTCACCCTTTGCCGTCTCCTGCATAAATTGATTGGTCGGATCGCCGGCGGTCTTGGACCGCGAGACCCCTGTCACGACGAATTCCAACTTGCCGTCTCGAACCGGCGTTCCGATGCTCGCCGCGGCCGCTTGGCTCGCCGACTTTGAAGCCGACGATGTTGTTCCAGTCGAGCATCCAGGCAATCCGGCCACCACAAGCGCCGCAGCGCCAACGAATGCGATTCTCCGCACGATCTAATCTCCCCGTGTCAACTCAGGTGGTGCCACTGGTCAGCACTGGCATTACCCCGCCAACTGCATCACTGTGAGCCCCAACCAAGCGGCGACTTGCCGCGTATTGAGGAGGGTAGGGGACGCCGCCGACAAATTCCACAGTGCAGATTCCCATAGGTCTCGGATGTCTACTCCGCTATACATTGTTATGCCACAACATATTTGGAGGCTGGAAGACTGCGAAGTTATCGTCTGGATCCCGCCTGGATGATCTCAATGATCAGCCAGATCGGAAGCCACAGGCCGCAGGTCAGCAGCGTCAGGACTAGGTGTAGGCCGACCATGCTCGATGAGCCGTTATTGACGACAATCGGCATCGGTTGTCCAACTTGCTGGTTAACGATGATCGGCTGCTGAGGAGAGCGCTGCTGCGACCGTTGCATCGGTGCGCGGTGCTCAGTCCACTTTCCACCGTCGAAATAGCGCATGCTTGGCACCCCCCCGTAGCGGAAACCCGCGGTGTTCTCAGGGTCGGGATACCAGCCAGCAGGCACTGTCGGCGGCGGTGGAGGCTGTTTCGGCGCCGGTGTGGACTCCTCGGCCAGGCGAGCAATCAACTCGTCGTAGTTCCGCGGGGCCCTTGCGCCCAGTCTCGGAAGTGGGATCGGAAGCCGGAAAGTCCTGCGGCGTGAAAAACGACTCGCCGTCACTGGGCAATTGACTCATTGAGACCCCCGTCCCCAAACAACCCTGTCTTTTCAAGGTCTAACCCGCCGCGCTGACAGGGTCACTGAATCGGCACTGCGCAAAACCCGCCGCAAATTGTCACCAACATCCCCTACATTGCTGAGTGTGGGGGCATTCGATGATCTCGCAGCACAGTTCGACCCGGTCGACCGGAAGCGCAAGGGCGACCAGTTCGAGATCGTCTGCAAATGGTTTCTGGAGAACGACCCGACCTACAAGCCGCTGCTTAAGCGGGTCTGGCTCTGGAATGAATGGCCGGGTCGCAAAAACATCGACGCCGGCATCGACCTCGTCGCCGAGCACAACGACGGGAAGCTGTGGGCGATCCAGGCCAAGGCGTACAACCCGGCCTACAGCATCAGCAAGCGCGACATCGACAAGTTCATCGCTGAGTCGAGCCGGGCGCACTTCACCCACCGACTGCTGATCGGAACCACCGACAAGCGTCACAACCTCGCCACCAAGCTGATGGACGACCTGGGTATCCCGTTCATCGGATTGACCAAGTTGCGCGAAGCCGACGACTACCTCGACTGGCCGGCGAGCCTCGACAACTTGCGCCCCTCGAAGCCACCAAAACCGAAGAAACCTTGGCCATATCAGCAGAGCGCCATCAGTGACGTGGTGAAGGGCTTCAATACGGC
>VERS01000156.1 GCA_018882545.1 Mycobacterium sp. | reverse complement strand
TCGTCCTTCCCAACCGCAGGCGGGAACGGCGAGGTACCGTGGGCGATCTGGTGCAGGCCGGCAAGCAGCTCAGCCCGATCGCCCGCCAGCACCCCGGCGCGGACGCCGCGGTGCCCGCGCCGACGGGCGAGGGTGTACCCGAGGTCGGTCATCGAGACCGGATCAGGCTGTCCATCAAGCCATTCCGATAACCGGGCGGCCGTCTCCCGAAGGCCCTCGTCGGAGGACGAGGACAGCAGGAACAGGCCGGGCCCGGCCGATCGGCTTTCGGCGGACGCCGCCGATCCCGCACCGGGGGGTGCCTGCTCGACGATCGCGTGCACGTTGGTGCCGGACACCCCGTAGGACGACACGGCGATGCGGCGCAGCTGGCCGTGGCCACCGGGCCAGGGTGTGAGTTCCCCGGGCACCACCAGGCCGGTGTCGGCCGCCGCGAGCGCCTCCGGCAGGCGGTGGAAGTGCACCATCGGCGGGATGGCGCCGTGTTGGACCTCCAACACGGCCTTGGCGAAGCCGAGTGCGCCCGCCGCCGCCTCGGTGTGCCCGAAATTCGACTTGGCCGACCCGAGCAGCACTGGAGCATCTTTGCCGTAAACAGTTGCCAGACTGTTGAATTCGATCGGATCGCCGACCGGTGTGCCGGTGCCGTGGGCCTCGATCGCCCCGATCGTGTCCGGGTCGATATCGGAGACCGCGAGCGCGGCCCGGCAGGCCGCAACCTGGGCGTCCAGCGACGGGGTCGCGATGTTGCGGGTCCGGCCGTCGGAGTTGGCCGCCGTACCGCGCACCACCGCCAGGATCGGGTCGCCGTCCCGTTCGGCGTCGGCCAGTCGCTTGAGCAGCACCACGACGCAGCCCTCGGACCGGACGAATCCGTCGGCCGACTCGTCGAACGGTTTGCACCGGCCGACCGGGGACAGCATTCCCTGAGCCGACGCCCAGGGGTTTTTACGCGGCTCGCGCATGACCTCGCAGCCGCCGGCGAGTGCGAGGTCGGTTTCCCCGGACGCCAGGCTGCGGGCCGCCATGTGCACCGCCAGCAGGCCCGATGAGCATGCGGTGTCCGCGGTGAGTGCCGGACCGTTGACGTCGAGGACGTAGGCCACCCGGCCGGAGGCCATGCATGTCGCGGTCTCGGTGTAGCCGTACACGCCGGCGTCGATGGCCAGCGCGGTGTGGTCGTCGTGGGAGATTCCGAAGTAGACGCCGGTCAGACTCCCGCGCAGGGTCGCGGGATTGATGCCGGCCCGTTCGATGGCCTCCCAGGAAGTTTCCATCAGCAGACGGTGCTGGGGGTCGATCGCAGTGGCCTTGGCGTCGTCGAGTCCGAAGAACGCCGCGTCGAACGCACCGACGTCGTCGATGAACGCCCCCCAGCGCGACACCGTCCGGCCCGGCACCCCGCGCTCGGGGTCGTAGAACTCCTCGGCGTCCCAACGGTCGGCCGGCACGACGGTGACCAGATCCGCACCGGCAACCAGGGCCGACCACAGTTTGTCGGGCGTGTCGATGCCGCCGGGTAGCCGACAGGCCAGTCCGATCACGGCAACGGGCGTGAAGCGGGGTTGAGCCACTGAACTTGTGTCCTTCGTCTTGACGCACCGGACTGGCGGCCGCCTGCTCTGCCATCCGCATCGTCAGCGGACGAATCGTCTCTGTCGTCGTCTCTGTCGTTCCGGCCGATCAGACCCGACAGGTTCGCGCTACCAGCATATCTTTCGCCAACGACAACTTCCCGGACGACCGCAGCGGGTGACCCGGCGCAGATACACTTCAGCCGGACGTTTCCCGATGCCTCCGTAGCTCAGTTGGATAGAGCAAGGGCCTTCTAATCCCTAGGTCGCAGGTTCGATTCCTGCCGGGGGCGCTGGTCAGAGTGGGTTTTCGGGTGCACTGTGTCAGGCGCGGTTCCGACGGATTGCTACCTTTGCGTCCGTGACGGATCTGGTGCTCTACGAGGTGGTCGACCGCGTTGCGGTGGTCACCGTGAACGACCCCGACCGGCGTAACGCGGTCACCGAGGCAATATCGGCACAACTCCGCGATGCGGTCACCCGCGCCGAATCCGACCCCGGGGTGCATGCGGTCGTGATCACCGGCGCAGGCAAGGCGTTCTGTGCCGGCGCGGACCTTTCGGCGCTCGGAGCGGCGGCCCGCGAGGGCCTGGAACGGATTTATGCCGGCTTTATGGCTGTCGGCCGCTGCTCGCTTCCCACCATCGCAGCGGTCAACGGGCCGGCCGTCGGCGCCGGGATGAACCTCGCCCTGGCCGCGGACGTCCGCATCGCCGGACCCGCGGCGGTCTTCGACCCCCGCTTCCAGAAACTCGGCATCCACCCGGGCGGGGGCGCGACCTGGATGCTGCAACGCGCGGTGGGGCCGCAGGTCGCCCGCGCCGCCCTGCTGTTCGGGATGCGCTTCGAGGCCGAGGCCGCGGTGCGGCACGGCCTGGCTCTGCAGGTCGCCGAGGATCCGTTGGCTGCCGCAATGGAATTGGCCGCCGGGCCCGCCGCCGCCCCGCGCGATGTGGTGCTGGCCACCAAGGCCTCGATGCGGGCCACCGCCATCCCGGGGTTCCTGGACATCGAGCACCATGAGGCCGCCAAGAACATCGAGTTGGGCCCGCAGGCGGCTTCGATCGAGTCACCGGAGTTCAGGGCCCGCCTGGCGGAGGCCAAGAAACGCTAGGACACCAGCCGGTTGTTCAGCCACACTTCGATCTCGCTGGGTGCAGTTTGCGGCGTGCCCGGCGCCGGGGGCGCGGTCGAGTGATAATGGGCTCCGGTCGGGGTAGTGAATGTGGTTGTGTGCAAACCGGTTTTACTCAAACCGGTGTCGACCTCCCAGCCGGGGTGCTCCTTGGTGTAGTTGCACCGCTCGCAGGAACCCCGGCCGTTGGCGGCGCTGGTGGCTCCGCCCCGCCGATGCGGTACGGCGTGGTCGCGGTGGCGGACCAGGGCGTCGCAGTAGGGGGTGCGGCAGCGTTGGTCGCGCAGTCCGATGAATTCGGCGAGAGCCTTGGGGAATAGGCGCGCGCGCGACTCCATGGCGACCAGTGCCCCGCCGGCGGGCTTGGCGTACAACCGGCGCAACGTCGCCAGCGAGCCGGGATCGTCGACCGCGGCCGCAATGAGGTGCTGGGCCACGGCCGAGGGCACCGAGCCGTACCCGGCGATGACGGCCGCGCCGCTCTCGACCCCCACCAGGGCCTGATCGGAGATCACCAGATTGACAGCGACCGGAACCGGTTGTGTGGCAGGCCGGCCGGTGATGCGTTCGACGAGCGTATCGGCCATCACCTGCCCTCGGGACCGGCCGTCACAGCAGACGTCCGCCTCCCGTTTGAGGGCGGCGTAGACCGAGACTCCCTGCGCCACCGGTAGCAGCGCGGTCAGGTAGGTCATGGTGTCCGGCGCCGGCCGGATGGTCACGGTGCGCTCCTGGGCCGCGCGAGCGGCGCGGTCGACCACCGCGTGCGGGTCAAGCCGGTAGGCGATCGCCTTGGCGGCGGCGGCCAGCGCCGCATCACCGACGCCGTCCAATGCGTTGATGTCCGAGCATAATTCGGCGTCGAGCCGACGGCGGTCGTCGACGTCGAGACAGGCCGACTCCCGCACCACGATGGTCGCCCGCCATTCCGACAGCGCGCCGACCTCCAGAGCCGCCAGGGTATGCGGCATCTCGTGGACGAGGGCTTTGGCGAAGCCCAGGTGCCGACCGCCCCGCGCCGGGGAGTCCCGCCGCGCCAGCGCGATCTCAGCGGCCACCCCGCGCCCACGCCGTACCGCGGGCACTCCGGCCGCCGCCTCCGCCGCGCGCCGGGCCGTGTCGAGAGCGGCCGACAGGCGGGCCTGCCGCGCCGCGGCCGCGGCCTTCAGTCGCTCGAGGGCGGCGATGCCTTCGATCAGATCGGACTCCTCGGCGCCGGGATCCCACACCGTCAAATCGAACATACTTTCGATGATAGCCGGCCGGGCCGACAAATCACCGCAGTCCGATCTCCCGCGCGATGAGCATCAACTGGACCTCGGTGGTGCCCTCCCCGATCTCGAGGATCTTGCTGTCCCGGTAGTGCCGGGCGACCGGGAACTCGTTGATGAATCCGTAGCCGCCGTGAATCTGGGTGGCGTCGCGGGCGTTGTCCATCGCGGCCTCGCTGGCGAGAAGCTTGGCGATCGCGGCCTGTTTCTTGAACGGCTTGCCGGCCAGCATCAGTGCGGCGGCGTCGTAGTAGGCGGTGCGCGCGGCGTGCGCCCGCGCTTCCATGCGAGCGATCTTGAACTCGATGGCCTGGAAGCGCCCGATCGCGGTGCCGAAGGCGGTGCGCTCGCGGGCGTATTTCACCGACTCGTCGACGCACCCCTGGGCCGCACCGGTGGCCAGTGCGGCGATCGCAACGCGGCCCTCGTCGAGGATCTGCAGGAAGTTGGCGTAGCCGCGACCGCGTTCGCCGAGCAGGTTCTCCTCGGGCACCCGGACGTCGGTGAAGGACAGCGGATGGGTGTCTGAGGCGTTCCAGCCGACCTTGTTGTAGGCCGGTTCGGCGACGAAACCGGGGGTCGGCACCGGAACCAGGATCGCCGAGATCTCCCGGGAGTCACCGGAGGTGGAGGTGACCGCGGTGACGGTGACCAGACGGGTGATGTCGGTGCCGGAGTTGGTGATGAACTGCTTGGAGCCGTTGATCACCCAGTGCCCGCCCTCGAGCCGGGCGGTGGTCTTGGTCGCCCCGGCGTCGGTGCCGCCGCCGGCCTCGGTGAGGCCGAAGGCGCCGAGCGCGACCCCGCCCGCCAGCGGGGGCAGCCACTGCTGCTTCTGCTCCTCGGTGCCGAAGCGGTAGACCGGCATCGCACCGAGGGACACTCCGCCCTCCAGGGTGATCGCCACGCTCTGATCGACCTTGCCCAGTTCCTCCAGCGCCAGGCAGAGCGCGAAGTAGTCGCCGCCCATCCCGCCGTACTCCTCGGGGAAGGGCAGGCCGAACAGTCCCATCTCGGCCATCCCGGCGACGATCTCGTAGGGGAAGCTGTGTTCGGCGTCGTGCTGGGCGGCCACCGGGGCGACCACCTCGCGGGCGAAGTCGCGCACCGTTTTCGCCAACTGCTGGTACTCGTCGGGAAGGCTTGCGGTGGAGAGGTATTCGGTCATCTTTCGGCACTTTCTTGTCGAGCGGTGATGCGGGCCAGCGGCTGGCCCACGGTGACCTGGTCGCCCAGGGCGACGAGTAGTTCGACGACTCCGGCGACCGGCGAGCGCAGTGCGTGTTCCATCTTCATCGCCTCGACCGCGACGACGACACCGTCGACGTCCACCTGGCCGCCGTCGTCGACGCCGACCGCGACCACCGATCCGGGCATCGGACTGGTCAGCTCAGCGTCACCGGTGTGTTCGTCGCCGGCACGCACCGGCTCCGCGGCGACCTCGTTCAGTGCGACGGTGCGCCCCTCGCCACTCAGCCAGATCCGGTGATCGCAGGCGGCGACGCGGTAGCTGCGACGCAGGCCGTCGAGGGTCACCGCAAGGTTCCCGCCGTCCAGGTGTGCTGTCAGGGAGTGCCGTTCATCGTCGCCGATCCACGCCTGGCCCCGCTGGGGGGTTCCGGTGATGCGCACGTGGTCGACGCGGGTCCGGCCGCCCAGCCGGAAATCGGTCGGAGCCGGTTCGCCCAGCCGCCATCCGGACGGGATGTCCCACAGCCCCGAGGGCCCGCTCGGCCAGCGCTGCAACCAGCGGTAGGCCGCCGCGGCGATCAGGTCCTCGTCGCACGCATCGCCGGGTGAATACTCAAGCCGCTCAAGCAGTCCGGTGTCGATCCGTCCCGCCGCGACGTCACGGTCGGTCAGCACGTAGCGCAGAAAGTCGATGTTGGTGCCCACGCCGAGCACCACCGTCTCCGCCAGCGCGGTGTCCAGTGCGCGCAGCGCCGAGGCGCGATCGCCGCCGTGTGCGATGACCTTCGCCAGCATGGGGTCGTAGTCAGAGCCGACCGTCATGC
>VERS01000155.1 GCA_018882545.1 Mycobacterium sp. | reverse complement strand
TGCAGCCGACGCTCATCAGCGGAAAGACCAGCAGCACCGCCGCAGCGGCTCTATGCATGCCCGCTTTATGCATACACCCTAAGCATCCCCGTCGAAAAGACCTGTCACCGAACCGTTTTCAAACACCGCCTGGATGGTGCTGGCCAGCAGTGGCGCGATGGACAAAACGGTCAGTTGCGGAAAGCGCTTGGTGTCGTCGATCGGCAGGGTGTTCGTCACGATCACCTCGCGGGCCCCGCTGGCGGCCAGGCGTTCGGCTGCCGGGTCCGACAGCACCCCGTGGGTGGCGGCGATGATGACGTCTTTGGCGCCATCCGCACGCAGCAGATTGACTGCGCCGGCGATGGTACCGCCGGTGTCGATCATGTCATCGGTCAGCACACAGGTCTTGCCTTCGACCTCTCCGACCACCCGGTTGGAGACCACCTGGTTGGGCACCCGGGGGTCACGGGTCTTGTGGATGAAGGCCAGTGGGGTGCCGCCGAGGGCATCAGCCCACTTCTCGGCCACCCGCACCCGGCCGGAGTCGGGCGAGACCACCACGACGTCTTCTCCGCCGTAGTTGTCCCTGATGTAACCGGTCAGCAGCGGCTGGGCGCGCATGTGGTCGACCGGACCGTCGAAGAACCCCTGAATCTGGTCGGTGTGCAGATCGACCGAGACGATCCGGTCCGCCCCGGCGGTCTTGAGCAGGTCGGCAACCAGTCGCGCTGAGATCGGTTCGCGCCCACGGTGTTTCTTGTCCTGGCGGGCGTAGGGATAGAACGGCAGGATTGCGGTGATCCGCTTGGCGCTGCCCCGCTTGAGCGCGTCGATCATCAGCAGCTGTTCCATCAGCCAGGTGTTCAACGGCGCCGGGTGGGACTGCAGTACGAACGCGTCGCAGCCGCGGACCGACTCGTCGAACCGCACGAAGATCTCACCGTTGGCGAAGTCGCGGGCGGTCTGGGCGGTGACGTGGACGTCGAGTTCCTTGGCCACCTGCTCAGCCAGTTCGGGATGCGCCCGACCGGAGAAGAGCATCAGGTTCTTGCGGTTGTCGATCCAATCGGTGCCCACTGCGCTGCCCTCGCCGGTCGGGGGTGGATACGCCGTTATCGTACGTGCTCGCTCGGCTTTCAGACTTGATCGGGGTCGATCTTTGACGCGGCCTTGGCTTTGGCGGCGGCCCTGGCCGAGTCGCTGTCGGGTCGGTTGCGCAAGACCCAGTCCTCGATGACGCGCTGGGTGCCCGCCGAGACCGCCAGTGCGCCGGGCGGCACATCGTCGCGCAGCACGGTTCCCGCACCGGTGTAGGCGCCGTCACCGACCCGCACCGGCGCCACGAACATGGTGTCGCTACCGGTACGCACATGGGAACCGACGGAGGTGCGGCTCTTGGTCTCCCCGTCGTAGTTGACGAAGACGCTGGAGGCGCCGATGTTGCTGTACTCCCCGATATCGGCGTCCCCGACGTAGGTCAGGTGCGGCACCTTGGTCCCGGTCCCGATTGAGGCGTTCTTGGTCTCG
Organism: Mycobacterium sp.; assembly: GCA_018882545.1. Taxonomy (GTDB): domain Bacteria; phylum Actinomycetota; class Actinomycetes; order Mycobacteriales; family Mycobacteriaceae; genus Mycobacterium. The sequence goes on along the minus strand of VERS01000155.1, from coordinate 4,488 downwards.
ACGAAGGCGCCCAGCTTGGCGTCGGCGCCCAGCCGGGTGCCGGGCCGCAGGTAGCTGAACGGACCCACCTCCGCGCCGTCACCGACGACGGCTTCGCTGCCGTGGGTGCGCACCACAACGGCCCGGTCGCCGACGGTGATATCGGTCAGGGTGGTGTCCGGCCCGATCCGGCAGTGGCTGCCGATCCGGGTGCTCCCGAGTAGCTGGGTGCCGGGGGCGATAACGGTGTCGGGGCCGATGGTCACCTCGACGTCGATCCAGGTCGTCGCCGGATCGGTCACCGTGACCCCGGCGCGCTGGTGGCGTGCCACGACTCGTCGGTTCAACTCGGCGCCGAGTTCGGCCAGTTGCACCCGGTCGTTGACCCCGGCGACCAGCGCGGAGTCCTGCACATGTGTGGCGTGTACGGCGTGTCCGTCGGCGCGCACGATCGCGATGGCGTCGGTCAGATACAGCTCATGCTGGGCATTGTTGGACGACAGTCGGCTCAGCGCCGAGCGCAGCGCCCCGATGTCGAAGGCATAGACACCGGCGTTGACCTCCCGGATGGCCCGCTGCTGCGGGGTGGCGTCGGCCTCCTCGACGATCGCGATCACCTCGCCGTCCTGGGTGCGCAGGATGCGGCCGTAGCCGTGGGCGTCGGGCACCGTGGTGGTCAGCACCGTGACGGCGGCCGGGTGGCGGGCGTGGCCGGCGATCAGGTCGGCCAGGGTCCCGGCGTCGAGTAGGGGGATGTCCCCGGAGGTGATGACCACCGTGCCGTCGAACTCCTCGGGCAGCGCGGCAAGTCCGCACAGTGCCGCGTGGCCGGTACCCAACTGCTCCTCCTGCACGGCGATCGCGATCGGCGTGCCCAGCTCGGAGGCCAGTTCGCCGACCACCGGGGCGACCTGTTCGCGGTCTTTGCCCAGAACCACCACCAGGTGCTCGGGCGCCAGTTCGGTCACGGCGTGCAACGCATGCGACAGCATGCTGCGCCCGCCCAGGGCGTGCAGCACCTTGGGGGTCTGTGAACGCATCCGGGTGCCGGCGCCGGCGGCCAGGACGAGGACGGCGGAATCCGTTGTCGTCGTCATACCGACCTCCTCCACTATGCGAATTTGGCACCGGATGCGCTGCCCGGCTCGGCCGCGCACAACCGCACAGTCGTCTACCCGGAAGTGTTGCTTCGCCGCCAGGACTCGAACCTGAACTATCTGAACCAAAATCAGAGGTGCTGCCAATTACACCACGGCGAATTATCCGCCAATGACTCTAGTCGACTCGGCTACCCTGATAGCCGTGGCAGCACCGCAGGGCCAGACGCGGCCGCCGCGGGCCAGGATGACCGGCAGTGAACGCCGACACCAACTCATCGACATAGCCCGGGCCCTCTTTGCCGAACGCGGTTACGACGGCACCTCCGTCGAGGAGGTCGCCCAACGCGCCGGGGTCTCCAAGCCGGTGGTCTACGAACACTTCGGCGGTAAGGAGGGGCTCTACGCAGTGGTGGTCGACCGGGAGATGTCAGCCCTACTCGACGGCGTCACCGCCTCCCTGACCGACAACCAGTACCGGCCCCGGGTCGAGGCGGTGACCTTGGCGCTGCTCACCTACATCGAGGAGCGCACCGACGGCTACCGGGTACTGATCCGGGACTCGCCACCCGCGCTGAACCCCGGCACCTACACCACGTTGTTCAACGACGCCGTCGGGCAGGTCGCCTCGATTCTGGCCGGTGACTTCTCCCGCCGCGGCCTGGATCCGGAGTTGGCGCCGCTGTACGCCCAGGCCTTGGTGGGCTCGGTGTCGATGACCGCACAGTGGTGGCTGGAAGCCCGGGAACCGAAGAAGGAAGTCGTCGCTGCCCACCTGGTGAACCTGATGTGGAACGGCCTGACCGGTCTGGAGTCCGACCCCCGGCTGCAGGGCGCGTGATCGCCATCGAAAACACCCCAACCGCAGTGGGTTCCGTCACCGACTACGGGCCGCCGCCCTCGTGACGGCGCGCACCGGGGTCAGGACCCCGCTGGTTGCACTGGTCGACGTGGCCCTGCAGGATCCGCAGTTCGCCGAACTCTCCGACCTGGCCGCTGGTCGGCCCGGCGAGCTGGCACTGGTCGGCCCGGCAAGTGCGCAGCTGTACGTCGCATGCGCGCTGGCCCGCACCGGGCCGCTGTTGGTCGTCACCGCCACCGGTCGTCAGGCCGACGACCTGACCGCCGAACTGCGCGGTGTGTACGGCGAGGCCGCGGCGTTGTTCCCGTCCTGGGAGACCCTGCCCCACGAACGGCTTTCCCCCGCGGTGGACACCGTCGGCGCTCGACTGCTGCTGCTGCGCCGTCTGGCCCGGCCCGATGACCCGCAGCTGGGGCCGCCGCTGCAGGTCGTGGTGACCACGGTTCGCTCGTTACTGCAACCGATGGCCGCCGACCTCGCCGAGGTCGAGCCGGTGATTCTCTCCCTTGGCTCCGATCAGGACTTCGAGCAGCTGGTGGCCCGGCTGGCCGAACTGGCTTACAGCCGCGTCGACATGGTCGCCCGGCGCGGGGAGTTCGCGGTTCGCGGTGGGATCCTCGATGTGTTTCCGCCGACCGCGGAGCATCCGGTGCGGGTCGAGTTCTTCGGCGACGAGATCACCGAGATGCGCATGTTCTCGGTGGCCGACCAACGCTCCATCCCCGACCTGGCGCCCGGCGGTCCGGATGACCCGGTGGTCGCGGTGGCGTGTCGCGAACTGCTGCTCAGCGACGAAGTCCGTTCCCGAGCCCAAGAATTGGCGCAAAACGCACCTCGAGACGGCAGCAGGATATCCGGCAGCGTCGGTGAAATGCTGGCCAAGCTGGCTGACGGTATCCCGGTTGACGGCATGGAGGCGCTCCAGCCGGTGCTGCGTCCGCACGCCCTCGGGTCGCTGGTGGATCACCTGCCGGCCGGGACACCGCTGCTGGTCTGCGACCCGGAACGGGTGCGCACTCGTGCCGCCGATCTGATCAAGACCGGCCGCGAGTTCCTGGAAGCATCCTGGTCGGTGGCCGCGGTCGGCGGTGAGGCGCCCATCGACACCGAAGCACTCGGCGGGTCCGGATTCCGCGAACTCGACGAAGTCCGGGCGGCCGCCGTGGCCGGCGGCCATCCCTGGTGGACGCTGGGCCAGCTGTCGTGCGCCGGGGCGGTCGAACTTGACGTTCGGGCCGCGCCGTCGGCCCGCGGACAGCAGTCACGGGTCGAGGAGATCTTCGCGATGCTGCGCGGCCATGTGCTCACCGGCGGATCGGCCGCCGTTGTCGCACCGGGGATCGGCACTGCGCACCGGGTCGTCGAGCAGCTCGGCGAACACGACACCCCCGCAGCCCTGCTCGAGCCCGGCCAGCCACCCAGGCCCGGTGTGGTCGGAGTCCTCAAAGGCCCACTGCACCAGGGGATTGTGATTCCCGGTGTGCAGCTCGTGGTGATCACCGAGACCGACCTGTCCGGAAACCGTGCGACCGGCCCGGACGGCAGGCGGCTGGCGGCCCGGCGCCGCAACACCGTCGACCCGCTAGCCCTGACCGCGGGCGATCTGGTGGTGCACGACCAGCACGGTATCGGCCGGTTCGTCGAGATGGTGGAACGGACCGTCGGTGGGGCGCGGCGGGAGTATCTCGTGCTCGAGTACGCCGGCAAGAAAGGCCCGGTCTCCAAAACCGGCGGGGACAAGCTGTTCGTGCCGATGGACTCCCTGGATCAGCTGTCCCGCTACGTCGGCGGCGAGCAACCGGCCCTGAGCCGGCTAGGTGGCAGTGACTGGGCCAATACGAAAACCAAGGCGCGCAAGGCGGTTCGCGAGATCGCCGCCGAACTCGTCGCCCTCTACGCCAAGCGCCAAGCCGCCCCCGGCCACGCCTTCGGACCGGATACCCCGTGGCAGGCCGAGATGGAGGACGCCTTCGGGTTCACTGAGACCGTCGACCAGTTGACCGCCATCGGCGAGGTCAAGGCCGATATGGAAAAGCCGGTTCCGATGGATCGGGTTATCTGCGGTGACGTCGGCTACGGCAAGACTGAGATCGCGGTGCGGGCGGCGTTCAAGGCCGTGCAGGACGGCAAGCAGGTCGCCGTTCTCGTGCCCACCACACTGTTGGCCGACCAGCACCTGCAGACCTTCACCGAGCGGATGGCCGGCTTCCCGGTGACCGTCCGGGGCCTGTCCCGGTTCACCGACCCGCCCGAGTCCCGAAAGGTCCTCGACGGTATGGCCGACGGCAGTGTCGACATCGTCATCGGCACCCACCGACTGCTCCAGACGGGAGTCCGGTGGAAGGACCTCGGACTGGTGGTGGTCGACGAGGAGCAGCGTTTCGGCGTCGAACACAAGGAGCACATCAAGAGTCTTCGCACCCACGTCGATGTGCTCACCATGAGCGCCACTCCGATTCCCCGCACCTTGGAGATGAGCCTGGCAGGTATCCGGGAGATGTCGACCATCCTCACCCCGCCCGAGGAGCGCTACCCGGTGCTGACCTATGT